>JAERRQ010000169.1 GCA_016735355.1 Desulfobacterales bacterium
GCATCCGATGGCGAAACAAGAGGCGCTTCTGCTCGCTGGTGACCGGGAAGAGATGCTCCAGCCATGGTGCTGCACAAGATTATGATTATAAATGATGTGAATGTAAATAGTAATAAATCTTTTGTAAGGACAGATATTTTATTGAATAATTGCATAGTTATAATCCTCCGAAAACCACAGCAAAATCGTGTGTCATTTGAAGATTTCCGTCCCATTCATTGCAAAAATGAGCCAGGTCTGATCCGTCCACATCATCATCCCCGTCATAATCAAATGAAGGGATCGCAAGCTGGATTACGTTAGCCGTTCTGTTCCCTGCCGGGTCATATATGTATTCAATGCGATATTCATCCGGTTTCTCAGCGCTTACCAGGCGATGCAATTCATCGTAGGTATATTCAAGGATACCAGCAAGAACAGGCGTTACAAAAAATATCATCATCATTAACAACAGCACAAGGAAGTTATTAGCCGTTCTTCTGGTTTTCATTTGAAACGCCTCCTTAAATTTTAATAATTAAGAATAAATCCAAAGCGGGCTTTGCCCTCAACCCAACTCATTACATGGTTTAGTTTCGCCAATATTTAAAGCTCCAAAAAATGTAGCTAAAAAGTTACAGAATAAACAACAGGTTACAATATAAAATACAAAATTTGTAGCTAATTTTTCATGCTAATTTTCTTATTTTTTATAACAGAGTTTCAGGAGTAAGATATTAATTGTTAACCAATCAACATAGGTTTATATTGAGACCAGCAGGAAAAGCATAGCTTCTATGGTCTCTGTCATGGCCCCAAGCATATCACCTGTAATGCAGCCCAGGCGTTTTTTGTAATAGATTAAAATAGAGACGGTGAAACCTATAAAAAGAACATTAAGCCACAGTCCCGTCCATCCAAGAAAAAAAGAAAGCGCTATCGGTACAAGCAGTCCGCTGAAATCGGTAAGGCTTAATGGCTCATTAAAAAGATCGTAACCCGTGCCGTCTGATTTTCTGCCATAGTTGAAAAATTTTATACCGAATAACATGCTTCCCCTGGAGTAGGCAGGAATCAATATAAGCAAAAGAGACCTTTTATAATCCAGACACATGATACCGCAATATTTGATCGATAAAGCACATAAAATTACAATGAGCCCCATCACGCCGATCCTGCTGTCTTTCATAATTGAGAGTGTTTTTTCATTTGACCTGTGCCCAAAAAGCCCGTCGGCAGCATCTCCAAGGCCATCAATATGAAAAGCGCCGGTCAAGAACACGAGCAAGACAACATCTAAAACCGCGACAACAGAGCCGGGCCAAATCAGCAAAAAAATCTGATCAAAAATAGAAACTATTGTGCCTATAATAATGCCGACAATGGGAAAAAAAACAACCATCCCCCTGGGGTCATATATCCCGGGTTTCCCCAATGGCAGAATTGTTATAAATTGAATGGCTGCTAATAAGCGATTCATGATATTTAAAATTTTCAGTTTCAAATTTTCGTCCCCGTTCTTTATTTTGCAATTCGTATCAGACGGATTTCACTTTTAACCAGATCGGGTACTGCAACAAGCAGTTTATCACCTTCATTTATTATACAAAAATCAGCCGGCCCCTCAAAACCGCCGGCCAGGTTTTTAATGCCTGAGACCTGCGAATATTTTAAAAGAGTTTTCGATTTCCAGTCAGTTATCAGAAAACAGCCGGTCTTAAGCTGCACAAGGCCGTCGAGCATGCCGAGATCCTTTATGTGAGTTTTTGGTATATGAGTTTTTGCTACATGAGTTTTTGGTGTTCCGTTTTTATTAAATGAATATAGACCCTGATCAGAACCGTTCATATCAAAACCGACTGCAAACAAAGAACCATCCTGACCAGGACAGAGTCCGTTAGGGCCGAAAAAAAGGTCGTTTGCAAAAAGCGATACCCTTGGCTTAATATTCTGCTCTGAAAAATCGGCTGGCTGGACCCTGTAAATCTTTTTTCCGGAGCTGTCACTGATGAATAAGTTATTGTCAATAACCGTAAGGTCGTTGGCAAAAATAGCTCCCGGCAGATCAATTTTCCGGCCCTGGAGAGTTTTTAAATCAAAAATCCAGACCAGATCAATATCAGCAACCCAAAGTTTGCCGTTTTTAATCCATATTCCCTTTGGTTTATTAAGGGTATAACCGGAAGCAGCAAATATATTATCTTCAATGATTGTACCTTTCAGAGAGACCTTGCTGATTGTTCCTTTTCCGTCCTTTAAAGTCGGATTCAGAATCGAACCGAACTGACTGACATATAAAACATTATCTTTTGGATCAAAAGCCACCGATTCGGGATGCATAAAACCTATTATAGATCTATCGGATATTACGGAACTTCCTTTTGTGTTCCCGGCCATCGCATCATCAGATAGTCCTGTTTGCAAAACCATTATAAATAGAAACGTGATAATTTGTTGCAATATTATTTTTTTCATATTCTTCACCAAATGCTTAATCTTTTTTTTATTTAATTTTAACAGGAATACCCGCCACCATCCATACAACCTGATCCGCAGCAGCGGCGATATGCTGGTTGGCGAATCCGGCGGCATCTCTGAACATCCGCGAGAGTTCGTTCTCCGGCACGATTCCTGTTCCTACTTCATTAGAGACCATTATAACGGAACACTTCGCTTTTTTAACAGCATCCACAAGCTTTTGTACATTTTCCAAAATATAATCGATCCGGCGGGTCTTTAAAAGAAGGTTGCTTATCCAAAGCGTAATGCAGTCCACAAGGATAATATCCGAAGTTTCTCCATGTTCTGTTATAGCTTTGTGCAGGTTTACCGGCTCTTCGACTGTTGTCCAGGTATTATCCCTTTCTTTCTGATGACGCGCCACCCGCTCCTTCATCTCATCATCATAAGGAACACAAGTTGCGATAAAAATCCTCATGTTGTCAGAGAATTGATCTGCAAGTTTGAGTGCCTGGCTGCTTTTGCCGCTTCTGCATCCTCCTATTACCAGAATATTTTTTTTCTCGGGAAGGCTCATAATTTTAACAACTCTTTAATAGCTTTAATATCAATATGTTTTTCAAAGTGGGCCGCCAACAGGTCGTATTCTTTATCTCTTACCGTCAGCCCGTGTGCCTGAGCTGTTTTTACATTATCAAGACCGATACTTTCAAGCCATAATTGAGTGATGCCGGGACTGTCAAAGAGCCCGTGCATGTAAGTCCCTATTATTCTTGAAGCATCTAAAGAACAGCCGTCTTCCCTGCTGCATGTTATACCGTTCTGTTTCGAGACGCTGAATAAAGGTTTGCCTTCAAGTCTATCTGTTATTCCCATATGTATTTCATATCCGGTCCCTAAAATTTCTTTCCATGAAAAACAGGATAATGTTGTAGTCTTGGGCGATTTGAGAAAAGTTTCCACAGGCAATAGCGACAGCCCGTCCGTTGCCCCGGGCTTCCCTTCAATACCGTCCGGATCGTGAACATATCTGCCCATCATTTGGTAGCCTCCGCAAATTCCCAGGATATGGCCGCCTTGCTCCTCGTAATTTTTAATCTCTTTTGCCCACCCGGTTGAATGCAGCCATTTAAGATCAAATTGTGTATTTTTTGAGCCCGGCAGTATGACAGCCTTGAATTGGGATAATTCCTGCAATGCTTCTATAAAAAAAAGTTCAACTCCGTTTAGAGATAAAAGGGGATCAAAATCAGTAAAATTGGAAATATGCGGCAAACGTATAACCGCTATCCCGTTTTGGCAGCGGCCTTTAATTGCAACTTTCTTTACGTTCTCTATGACTACCGAATCTTCAGCTTCAATGCGAATATGATCATACCAAGGCAGTACACCAAATACTTTTTTTCCGGTTTTTTGTTCTATCCAGTTTATGCCATCTAAAAATAGAGATTTATCCCCCCTGAACCTGTTGATTATAAAACCTGCTATCATTTCACGCTGTTTATCCGGAAGACATTCCAGGGTGCCTACTATCTGGGCAAACACGCCGCCCTTATGAATATCAGCAACTAAAATAACAGGAGCTCCTGCATATTCAGCCATTCGCAGATTAACAATGTCATTCGGCATCAAATTGACTTCAGCACATGAGCCGGCGCCTTCCATTACAACAAGTTCAGATTTTTCACGCAATCGGTCAAGCGCTGACCAGGCTTGTGAAAAAAATTCATTTTTTTTTGAATGATATTCCACGGCCGAACAGTCTTCAAGGACATTGCCGAGCAGCACCACCTGTGCGCCGGTATCACTTGTAGGCTTTAAGAGGATCGGGTTCATGTAGACATGGGGAGCTATTCCTGCGGCCTCGGCCTGTACAATCTGGGCCCTGCCCATTTCCAGTCCATCCGGAGTTACGCCGGAATTATTCGACATATTTTGGGCCTTGAAAGGTGCGGTGCTTATTTCCTGTTTTACAAAAAACCTGCAAAGAGCAGTTGTTACAATGCTCTTTCCCACATCCGAGCCGGTGCCGAACACAGCTAAACATTTCCCTTTTTTTAAATCTTTATTTTTCAATTCCAACCCTGGCCATTACACCTTTTTGATAATAATGTTTAATCTCTTTCATTTCCGTAACCAGATCCGCTCTTTCAATCACCCTAGGGTCTGCGCCCCGTCCTGTTATGACAAGTTCCATGTTATCCGGTTTTGCATCAATAAT
>JAERRQ010000194.1 GCA_016735355.1 Desulfobacterales bacterium
CCCTGTGATGTGATAGCTGAATCAGTTATTTGCAGATTATAATTACAACATAATTGCCTTGGTTTGGTTACTGCCATGCATTCTGTTGAAACAATCCAGCAAGCAACATACAAAAAACACAAAAATAGTTCCCACACACACCTTATACATATCACCGTTTATGGAACCATCCCTAATTTTACTATTCGACTATCTCGGCTTCCCAACCCTTTGCTTGAAGCATGGCAACCTTTTGTTCAGCGGCGTCCCTGTCTCCAGGCATCTCCATGTCAAACCATTTGTCCGACTTGCCCTCGAGTACTTCGTGTTTGTCATCCTTTTGGAATTTGTAACGTACTTTCATTTCCATTCTCCTTTTTTTTATTTTGTTGTTTTTAACCCTAAGGGAGGTTGAAAAAATAATTACCCAAATTGCTAAGTGTTAACTTATTTAGTAACTATTCAACATATTTAGAAAAGAATCATGTCAATTTTTCGTACTTAAATTGTAGCGCGACAGGGGGCGCTAAAATTAAAAATGATTTATAATCATACCTCCTATTTCTTTGGATAATTATAGTCATCCCGCTCCCCAACACTATACTCAGGTATAATATAATAACAATATAAAATTATTGTCAAGAACAAAATGTAACATTTAAAATCTTATTTACGAAATATCCATTTCGCAGTCTTTAATTATGCTGAGCTAAGAATAATAGGGAGACGATACATCGTGCCCTATTATTCAATAAGCAATATCATTCGGCACAAATATTGCGTATTGCTTTATAAGCGATTGATATGGCTGAATCCAAGAAAAACCAGTTTTTAAAAGTAGTTTATATGTCAATAAACTTGTTTTTCTACGATCTAATCAATCCAAATAGTTAAATGTCTAAGCAAAAAGTGTGCTGAATGGTATTGATCAAAAACATATATAGATTCCCATACAATTACTAAAGTTTTTGCGGAAAACGCTGATAATAAAAAAACAAGCCCCTATGCAAGCCATTATAAAATTACAAGCGAACGACATATCTTTTAAAATTACAGTTATTTTTAAATAATATTAAATAATTATATAAAATTCGGAGCTATAATGCAAAGAGTAGCCTTGGATCAATTAAAGGAAGGGATGTTCCTGTTTGAGGAGGCCAGAGATCTCAAAGGAAGACTTATTTTAAGTGAGGGATCTGAAATTAAATCCAGCCATATAAGCATTTTTAAAAAATGGGGAATAACAGGAGTTTCTATTTATGGTGAAGCCGATGAGAAGGAAAGTGGTACAACCGGCATAGATTTTGAACTATTTGAGAAAACTGCAAAAAATGTAAAAAAAAAATTCCGACACGCCGGCCTGAGCCATCCATTCATGAATGAGTTGTTCAGGCTTTCCGCATCGCATAGATTCTATGCCAATAATCTTGAGCCTCTAAATAGGGTCAAAATAGCCGAAGCTGACGAACAAAAGAATGTTGTAAAAGTAAATCTGAGAAGCGAATTATCTAAAAAAAAGATTACACTTCCGGAAATCTCAACCATAGTTTCCGAACTTAATGAGGTTATCAATGACCCCCAAAGTTCGGCTGAAGATATTGCAACAGTGGTGAACAAAAGCCCAAGCCTGGCCGCGAGATTATTAAAGATTGTCAATTCATCCTTTTATGGTTTTCAGTCCAGAATAGACAGCATATCCAGAGCTGTGGCAGTGATCGGCACAAAAGAGATCTCCAGCCTTGCAATAGGCCTCAGTGCTATCTCCGTTTTTAAAGATATTCCAAAAGAGATAGCAGATATGCATCTATTCCTGAAACATAGTTTGGCATGCGGTCTGCTGGCCAGGATTATAGCCGCTCATAATAATATCCCGCAAACAGAACAGCTTTTTGTCGCCGGTCTGCTCCATGATATCGGTCGGGTAGTCATCTATAAGGACTTTTCTGGCCAGGCAGCAATGCTTTTCAGGCTGTGCGCAGGCGGGGATAAGCTTCTTTACCAGGAAGAAAAAAACTGGCTGGGATGCAAACATACCGATGTCGGCAAAATTTTGCTTACAAAATGGAATCTTCCTGAAACATTGGTGCATAGCGTATTTTATCATCACAATCCTTCCAGGGCTCGCGAACCTGTATGGCCGTCTATTGTCCATTTGGCGGATATAATTGCAAACGGGTTAGGGCTTGGCAGTAGCGGAGAAAGGTGTGTTCCGCAGCTTGATGAGAAAGCTATGAACAATGTCAGCTTTTCACCCGGTATTCTCGAAATGATAGTTAAACAGGCAACCCATCAATTTGCGTCTTTTGTCTCTTTCTTAACGGAATAAGAGTAATATGAATGATAATATGGAAACAAAAAAACTTTATTCCCGCTTTGAGTATTTGGAAAATAGCCTTCGTTTTATCAACAACTCCCTTGAAATGGTGCTGACATTGGGAGATTTTCAGGAAAATATCAATAAAAAGGATGACCCCGTCCTCATTTTAAAAGATACTGAAGAGCGGGTTAACAAGCTTATTAAGTTTGAGGCGTGCGCTTTATATCTTATAGATGCGGAAAATGCAGATTTTATATTAAAGCAGTGCGAGCAAAGCCGGTTTAAAGAGTATATCGAAAATGAAGTAAATTTTATGACCGACGAAGGTTTTTTTGCATGGGCCCTGCGGGAAAAAAAAGGGATTTTTATTTTATCCAAAGATCAGGCCAGGAAATTTTTAATGCATCCGATAGCCACCTATTCCGGGATAAGAGGCATGTTCGTCGGCTTGATGCCGGATAATAAACTTGAAATACCGGATGGCTCCACAACTCTTTTGTCCTTGATTTTGCTTAACGCCGCCAATGCACTGGAGAGCATTGAATTTTACAATTTAATACATCACCAAAATCTTGTTTTAGAAAAAAAGGTTAAAAAAAGAACTATAGCACTGCAGCAGGCTGTCGATCGGGCCAAAGAGCTGGCAGTTGCGGCCAATATGGCTGAAAAGGCTAAAAGCCGCTTTCTGGCCAATATGAGCCATGAAATCCGAACCCCTATGAATGGGGTTATAGGTTTTGCAGACATGCTTCTGGATACTGAACTTAACGAAGAGCAGGATGATTTTGTAATGACTATCAAAAGAAGCGGGGATGCACTCCTTCTGTTGATTAACGATATACTCGATTTTTCCAAGATCGAAGCTGATGAACTCGATTTTGAAGAGATAGACTTTGACCTTGAGCTTCTTGCTTACGATGTTTGTGAACTAATCCGCCCGAAAATAGAATCAAAACCTATTGAAATTTTGTGCCGGATAGATGAAAAACTACCGGCGAAAGTCAAGGGTGACCCGCTAAGAGTAAGGCAGGCCTTGACAAATCTAATGGGCAATGCGCCCAAGTTTACCGAAGCCGGGGAGATAGAACTCTCCATTAATGTTGAAAAAGAAGAAAATGACCGGATCCTTATTCATGCAAAAATAAGAGACACAGGTATCGGTATTGAAAAGGATAAATTAGATTCCATTTTTGAGCCTTTCCAGCAGGCAGATGGTTCAACCACAAGAAAATACGGCGGCACCGGTCTGGGCCTTTCAATATGCAAGAAAATGTCAAATCTGATGGAGGGAAACGCCTGGGTTGAAAGCAAGGTTAATAAGGGGAGCATATTTCACTTCACAGCATGGCTGAAACAAGCAGAAAATAAAAAAGATAAAAAAGATAAAAAAATTGCAAAATCCACGCCGGTGGCTCTGTCCGGCAAGAATGTTCTTATTGTTGATGACAACCTGACCCATCTGGATATCCTAACCCATCTCCTTAAGAACGCCGGAATGAATGTTACAGCGCTGGATAAAAGTGAAGATACCCTTCCAACCCTGCAAAAAGCGATAAATAACGGCGGCCGGTTCGACCTGTGCATTCTGGATATCCTGATGCCGGGGTTAAACGGATATGATCTTGCGAAGCAAATAAGAATTTCCGGTTTTAAAGATCTTCCTGTGATCGCTCTCTCTTCCATATCCGGGCGTGATGCCGAAAGATTTGAAGAGGCAGGCTTTGACGGCTTTTTTGCCAAACCGATCCGCAGGGAAAAACTGTATCGGATGATGGAAAGGATATTAGGAGCCGGCAAAAATCAACGCGAAAAGGGGCTGATCCTGGAGCCAAAAATTTCTACCCGGTATTCGATCAGAGAAGAAATGAAACATTCTACCAGTATTCTTCTGGCTGAAGACAACCCCGTCAACCAGAAGCTGGCCAAGATGATGCTGACCAAAGCCGGATACGAGGTGGAAGTCGCTAATAATGGCAAGGAGGCCCTTGAAAAATATACAGACTCGCCTGACAAGTTTGATCTTATTTTTATGGATATCCAGATGCCGGAAATGGATGGATTTGAAGCTACCCGAAAAATAAGGAAATGGGAAAATAACAACCCGAGCGCTCAACAGATTAAAGGCATACCTATAGTAGCCATGACTGCCAACGCCATGAAGGGCGACAGGGAGATGTGTCTTGAGGCAGGCATGGACGACTATGTTACAAAGCCGATTAAAAGGGAGATCGTCTTTGACGTCCTAGAAAAACAGATATTAGAAAGCAAAATTAGTAGGTTATGACACAACCATTGCAATAGTAGAGGCAAGGCATGTCTTATCTCTACGCTATAGCATTGCGTTACATTATTTCGTCATCCATTTTGGAGTAAGGCGTTACACTATTTGCATCTTAACAACTATGTAATATTTTATATAAATTGTATAATTTATTATTTAAATATTTCATATAATTTATTATATAATTTACATAGCCTATCTATTGATTTTGGAGCCAACCACTTGAAATATAAGCATTAATTATTTAACTAAAAGTGTGGCATGGCAATTGCATTAAGCTTTAAGTAAAACCAGTCTTGGGGGATTATATACGTCAGTAAAAATCAAGCTTTCAGCAAAAGGAAATTAAGCCATGTTAATTAAAACAGATATATTCGAACTGGAAATTTCTCAAAATTCAAATGTATATTTAGGGTCTAAAAAATCAGGTCAAATCTTTACAAATTGGGCCGATTTAGATGATAGGGTAAAAGTAGATTTAGAGGATATCAGCCGGCAGGTTGAAATCCTGATGATTAAGACTGAAAAACTTTTATACACTCCTGCTTGTGCATAGTTGTAACCGTTCACGGTTATCAGTTTACGGTTAACAGTCGGGTCGGAATACAGACTTAATATAGACTATGACTCGTCATTTGAATTTACAGCACGGCAACCGACTTTATAAATCAATTATTCATAATCAAATAGACGTACTGATTTGTTAATTTTGCCTTTTTTAGAAAACCGTAAACTGTAAACTGTAAACCGTGAACGGTTACTGCATAGTTTATCTTATTTGATGTGCCCGGCTCATTAGAATTAATTAAACTGAACCGGTAAATTTGAATTCTTGGAGAATTTGATGAAAAAAGCTATCCTGCGAAGCATGAAAAAATATTCTACTATAAATATTAATGCGGTAACTTACTCCAGCCCCCACCCTTTATACGAGGTGAAAGATAAAAAAGGTAAAGTGGTTGGTGTTGATATTCTTGTACTTTTTTATGGAAATCTTTGGGAAAGCACTCTAAATAGGATTGAACATCAGGTCGATGGGTATATACATACAATTCAACATAATTGTGAGCGTTTTAGAATCTACAGGAAATTAGGATCCAAAGAGGATGAAAAATATCCAAAGCTTCGGCTGATTAAATTTTAATAAGGGCTCAGAGCA
>JAERRQ010000108.1 GCA_016735355.1 Desulfobacterales bacterium
CCTTTTTTATTTATATCCATTTCGACATGCATACTGCTTTCTGTTGTTCCGTCGAGCATTGTTATATATGCATATCGGTCAATATAAGGCTGAAAGTCTTTTAGACTCAGACCCTTTTTGTTTATATCAAGTACCACAGAAGCAGGTGCAACGGTGCCTGTGCCGGAAGCAGTAATGCGGCCTTTTTTATTGAATATGCCTGAAAATGACAGGGTAAATGGGATGTGTCCGTCACTGACAATATCTGATACCTGGATATTAACGGGCATTACCGTATAACTGAAAGGCGTCGTGGGCGTTTGGTCTGTAAAGTTTATACAAAAGTCATCAATATTAAATTGTTTAACTTCCCAGTACCAGTTACCGTCAGGTTCGTCTGGTTTATCAGTATCTGTTTTATGCTCAGCAGGTTCAACTTCACTGGTAAATGCCGACATATCAAGGGCTTTTAAAAGATTAATTTCACCAGATTCACTTAAAGAAGGAATCAGCCTGGCATCCTTGATCGTTATGGCTCCAACTGAAACCTTCTGATCGTTTAAAGAAAGCGCAACATTGTTTATATTGAAAAAAGGTAATTCAAAAAGCGAATTTTCTGTTTCTTTTTCGGTAATCAGAAGATCTGAAAAGGTATAGTCGCCCTTTGATAATTCAATGCTCCAGTCGGGTTGTTCAAAGACGTGATACCGTGTGCTGAAACTGAAAATACCTTTTGGCATGGCAAACTGAAGCTCATCTTTGTAAAAACTGAAAAAGGAAGCTAAATGAATTCCTGACAGTTCAATGCTCCCCTTTGATTCAAGCGGTGCCAGACGAAAAGTCCCGTTCCAGCGTAAAAAACCTCCCTTCGGTCCGTATGCCATAAAATTATAAGTGTTGTTCTGACCTGGTTGTAAACGGGTTTTGAATTTTTCCAACATAAATGAAACTGAGTCGAGTAAAAAATCTGCCGACCTTCCGCGAGAACTGTCACGGAAATGGAGAAGACCGCCATCAAAAACCAGTTTGTTTATCCGAACGGGCGGAATTTTATTGTCTTCATCTTTACCTTTTACCGCAGCATCTTCGGCCCCATTGGCTTCGGTCGATTTGTCCGGAAGCAGATCAGAGAAATTAAACGTATCAGCAGTTACTTTTTCAATGAATATGCCGGGCTTGATCAATCTGATTTCATCAAATGTCCAGGCAAACCTAAAGATAGTCGAGAGCTGAAAGTTGACATAAAACTCCTGCCACCCGACAAATTTTTCACCTCTTTTTCCGTCGATTTTGAAATTCTGGATAGTCAGTGAAAGTATAAGGGGATTAAAGCGAACTTTTTCCAGTGTAACATTACGGTTTGTGGCCTTATGAATCTTGTTCGTTATCTGGTTTTTTATGATGGGCGGTAAAATAAAGAAGCCAAATAGCGTATAGAGAATAAACAGTATGGCCAGGATACCAGAAGTACGCTGCCAGCGATTACAGTTTTGCAGGAATTGTTTTATATTCATGGTGTGCCCCGGATCGTATCGGGTTTGGTTTGGGGACGTTATGTTGCGAGTTTAATTATGTTGTGAGTTTTAGACATACGTCCCTTTAAAAAATATCAAAAATATATTTTCTTTGAATTTTATTTTTATACTTTAGCTGTCGAGATTTTGTCAAATATTATGTAAGGAGAATTTAGAAAGCGATCTTTATTTTCTTTAACTCCATTGGCCATTATTATTCCTGTAACTTATGCTTAAATTTTTTTCGTGAAATATAATTTCATCCATCTTCTTCGCAATTATCTTTTCTTATAGATCGTATTTTGAAATAGCGCAAATGATGATACATCATTGGCTTCATGGTAAAAAACACCATGAAGCCAATGATTAAATGCGCCCATTGTAGACGAATGGTTCCTGCTAATCTTCGCCTAAAAAACCAAAATTACTGCAACAGAAAAGCCTGCCAGCGTGTCAGAAAAAATAAATGGAAACAAAGTACAATAGCATCTGATCCGGATTATGAAAACGATCAAAGGGATTGCCATAAACAGTGTATAAAACAGCATCCCGGATATTATCGGAATTATCGAAAACAAAACCCGGATTATTGTGATCAAAACCGTGAATTACAGAAAAAACGGGATGAAAAACGCCGTTTAAAACGATCTTGCAAAAGAGACGCGTTAAGGCATTTTTCTGATATCAAACCAGGTACTTATGAGCTCATACCCTT
>JAERRQ010000318.1 GCA_016735355.1 Desulfobacterales bacterium
TGTTATAAAGAGTCCTATTGTAAAAACGACACTATAAAAACAGGCCTCTTTCGATCTTAGTATCCTTTCCTGGCCGCCCACATAGGCTACTATCAAGGGAATGGAAGCCATGTGACACGGGCTTAAGACCACGCTGACTATACCCCATAGGAAACAGCCTGCAGCAGCAATGGGTGCTCCACTGGCGATCCACTCGTTAACGATTATGAAAAAACTTTCCAGCATCTACGCCCCCGATATATCAGTCAATTCCCATTTTTTTTAGCTGGGCCACAATCTCCTTTTCACCCATAAATCCCACATGCCTGTGAACCTCCTTTCCGTAAGGGTCAAAAAAAATCTGGGTTGGAATAGCACGAACCCCAAACCTTTCGGCCTGTTCTCGATTTTCCCAAACATCGATAAAGATAATTTCAGCTTTTAATTCATAAACTTTTTTCAGTTTTTTGATGATCGGAGCCATCATTTTGCAGGGAATGCACTTTTTGGCGCCAAGATCTATCATAGTCACTATACCCTTGAACGGAACATCTTCAAATTGAGCAGCTAAAACCGACCCCGATGCCGCCGACATGCAAAAAAACATCATTAGAACGCCTATCAAAGCTCTTTTTATTATTCCGACCATCTAAATTTCTCCCTTATGTGAGTTGGCATCAGGGTCCCAACGCTCTTCAGTCATTTATTATATTTTCCTTTTCTCCTATTATGCCAACCATGATTTGATCTCTTCTTTGTTAGGAATTTTGCCGACACTTTTTACCTCAGCATCCACAATTACGGCAGGAGTGCCTAAGACACCGTATTTGGCGATCTCCATCATGTCGGTTATCTTATCTACTTTGGCGTCTGCACCTGCCTCGGCAACCGCCTCCCTGACGACTTTTTCTGTTTTCTTACACCGCTTGCACCCAGGACCCAATACTTTGATTTCCATTTTTTCTCCTTTTCCAGCAACAAATTAGGATAACGATCAATCGAAAATTTAACCCCTATCCCTGTATCACTATATTAAACAGATATCCAACCATCAGTATCCCGCATCCCACAACACCGATAAATACCCCTATTAGTCTGGGTTTAAGTACCTTTCGCAGGATAACCATCTCAGGCAGAGAAAGGGCAATGACACTCATCATAAACGCAAGCACCGTTCCCAAGGCCGCCCCTTTTCCAAGAAGCGCCTCAACAACCGGGATGATCCCGGCGGCATTGGAATACATGGGGATTCCCAGCGAAGTTGCCAGCGGCACAGACCACCATGCGTCCCGGCCCATTACGGATGCCATGAATTCCTCGGGCACAAAACCGTGAATAGCGGCGCCTACCGCGATGCCGATAATGACATATACCCATACCCTGCCTATGATCTCTTTTACCGCATCCCAACCGTATACGACCCGATCATGTATGGTAAGCCTTTCTTCATATTCAAAATTTTCCGACGCATTCACATCGGAAACCCATTCTTCGATATGTTTTTCCATGTGCAGCTTTCCGATAACCCAGCCCGCGATAACCGCAACGCTGAGACCTGTCCCCATATAAAGCGCGGCTATCTTCCATCCCAGGAGTCCGTAAAGCAGTCCCAGGGCGATTTCATTGACCATCGGCGCTGCAATAAGGAAAGAGAATGTCACCCCAAGCGGCACACCGGCAGCGACAAAGCCGATGAAAAGAGGCACGGCGGAACAGGAACAGAAAGGAGTTACAAC
Organism: Desulfobacterales bacterium; assembly: GCA_016735355.1. Taxonomy (GTDB): domain Bacteria; phylum Desulfobacterota; class Desulfobacteria; order Desulfobacterales; family BuS5; genus BuS5. Next base: position 1,716 of record JAERRQ010000318.1, read on the forward strand.
TCCCAGGAGGGCCGCAAGGATATTACCGAAGAATTCACCTTTACCGGAAAGAATGGCACGGGTTTTTTCCGGCGTGAAAAAACTCCTTATAATGCCGACGCCAAAAACCACTAGCAGGAGAAGCATCATCACCTTAGGCGAATCATATAAGAAAAACCAGACAGACTCTCCAAGATGGGAAGACCGTTCCATGCCCAACAGGGTATAAGTCAGCCAAGATGAAACGGAGGAAAGCCTGACGTAAACCAGCCACCATAAATAAAATCCAACCAGTCCGATTGATAAATACAGATAAGGCATTAAATTTGCTTTTGCCGGGAAAAAATAATTTCCCTGGGATTCTTTTCCCATAATATTACTCCAATGGTTTTTTTAAATGTTGAAAACCTGCTGATATCAATCAGTCAAATTGCTATTTAGTAATATATATAAGGTAAAAAATTTATTTCCCACATATATCCTCACGCCGAATAAAAGGAAGTTTTTGAACCAACTGTGAAATCTCCGGTTCATCTTCCAGCCAGTGTCTGAGATTTCCCAATATGGTCGCAACATAAGGATTTCTGGCGCCGTCTGTGAGGAAATAGTTAACCCATTTTCCATCTTTAGACGAAGCCACGATGCCCGCGTCTTCCAGCATTTTTAAATGCTTCGAGACAGTTGGTTGAGCCAGTTGCAAGGCCTCTCGCATCTCGCAAACGCACATCTGCTTATGCTGTAACATCTTTATAATCTTTACCCGATTAGAATCGGACAGCGCTTTCATAACC
>JAERRQ010000348.1 GCA_016735355.1 Desulfobacterales bacterium
ATATTGACAATAGTTAAGAATGAGATAGAATATAAAATTCTGTTTTTTCATACCGTCAGAACATCTTAAGCACCTCTTATCAGGGCCGTTAGCTCAACCAGGCAGAGCACCTGACTCTTAATCAGTAGGTTGAAGGTTCGATTCCTTCACGGCCCATCAACTAAATAGTAAAAATTCGACCCCAGAGAGCATACGCGAGGAAAAGCACCCTAAATGGCTAATCATCAGTAGCTTGAGCAGGTTTTCGTAACTTTTTGAGTTTACTTCTGTGACGTTTGCCGTCCAGCATACGCCTTTTTGATGATACTGAAGGTTTTGTTTTTCTCCGAATTTTCGGTTCTTTCAGGGCTTCCTTTATCAACCCTGTCAAACGATTTATTGCATCCTGACGGTTCAGAGTCTGCGTACGAAATCGCTCCGCCTTAATAACAAGAACACCGTCGTCAGTAATCCTTCTGCCTGCCAGGGTTATAAGCCTTGCACGGACTTTGTACGGCAAAGAGGATGACCTCTCAACATCAAAGCGCAATTGTACGGCCGAAGCGACCTTGTTGACATTCTGCCCACCAGGCCCTGAGGCACGAATAAAATCGAGCTTAATTTCTTTTTCATCAATTGATATTTCAGGGCCTACATAAATCATTTCGTTTTATATAATTCCACAGCCTATTTTCAAAATTTAAAATACGGATTCAATAATTTCAGTTTTTCGTTTTCTCTCTAAAATAAGAGATAGTGTCGTTATAATCCGGGCTTCCGAACAGGGCAGAGCCTGTCACAAAGGAATCGACGCCTGCAAGGGAAATTTCTTCGATGGTATCCCGGCTGACTCCACCGTCTATCTGTATAAGTGTGGAAAGTCCTTGATCCTGTATCATTGTACAGAGCCGCCGTAACTTGTCCAGGCTGCTTCTTATAAAAGACTGCCCCCCGAATCCCGGATTAACGCTCATGACCACAACGTAATCAAGATCTTCAAGCAGGCACTCAATTGAAGATAAAGGAGTGGCCGGGTTAAGGGCAACCCCTGCGCGAACGTCGGCTTCTTTTATAAACTGAATTGTCCTGTGCAGATGGACTGAAGCCTCTGCATGCACGGAAATCCAGTTGGCGCCTGCTTTTATAAAATCGGGTATATATCTGTCCGGCTCCTCAATCATCAAGTGAACGTCAATGGGAAGGTTTGTGATATTTCGGACGGCTTTAACAATAAACGGTCCTATGGTAATATTAGGAACAAAATGGCCATCCATAACATCCGCATGGATCCAGTCCGCCCCCGCTTTTTCAACAGCTTGTATTTCTTCGCCTAATTTGGAAAAATCCGCCGAAAGTATAGATGGCGCTATTATCTTCATTTTTTATAAATCTCCTTTACTTATCTTTGCCAGGAATCGAATACTTTTGTTTGTACAAGCTCATCATCAACATACAGAAATAGCACCGAATCATTATTTGGAATCAAAAGCCGGATTTCATGACCCGGATTTACAAAATCATTAAAAGCATCGTTCGATACGCCATAGCTGTTAATGTTAACCCTTACATGTTTTTTTAAAAAACCGCATTTCACCCTGTATCTAAACAGGCTGCATCCTGTGGCAGAATATGTATTTCTTCCATAATTTTCCCCGGATTTTCTATTTATAACAAGGTTTATTGCGGTTCCTTCAAGCACACGATGACCGGATGGCGGCTCATGGCTTGTAATTGAATTTAACGGTTTATCAGCATCAAATAATGATTTTATCTCTCCTTCAACAAAATTATTTTTTCTGATTAATATAATTGCATCATCGAGTGGTAGGCCATTGAGGTTAGGCATTTTGCAAAAAACAGGCTGCGAACCGATGCTAACCAGAAGGTTTACGCCGGATCCCCGTTTTATTACTCTGCCCGGGCCTGGCCTTTGTTCGACCACAACATCCTTTTTTACTTTTTTGTTATAAGTAATAGAGTGCGCATTTAATATCAAACCATTCTCTTCCAGAATTATGTGCGCGGATTGAAAAAGCATGCCTTTAAGGTCAGGCATAATAATAGTTTTCTGACCTTTTGATATTATTATTCTTACATCCCGCCCTTTTTTTATTTCAGCACCTGGTTCAGGATCCTGATAAATCACATTGTTTTTCGTGATTGAAGAACTGTACTCAGATCCCTTAACCTTTGTATTAACGCCGAGATCTGATAAAATTTCCAGCGCATATACAATATCTTTATTAATAAGGTCAGGTACTAATATAGTATCTTCACTTCTGACTATCAGCTTGAGGGTAAGGTATGCACAGATTCCGGCTATCAGGCAAAAAACCGTAATCAAACCGGCTGTTTTTAGTATGCGGGATGTCACTATTTCAGCAATTCGTAATTTTCAATTAAACCCAGCATTGTCCCAGAAGGGATATGGTTCCCCTGTAAAAAATTTATTATGGGAAGACGCTTGCCTGATGCGCTCTGAATCTCAAGAATCGAGAGGGCTCCTTTTCCGGTTGCCACGATCAACTCACCAGGAAAACGATTGATCACTCTGCCGGGATTTTCGTCAATATCAGTTCTTAGCGCTATTGCTTTAAATATCTTGAGTCGTTTATCCTTGTGAAAGGTAAAAGCTCCCGGCCATGGGGTTACACCGCGTATAAACGATTCTATGCTTTCAGCCGGCAATTTCCAGTCTATACAACCGTCTTTCTTCTTTAATAATGGCGCATAAGTGGCGATAGCATCATCCTGGGGGACAGGCTCCAAACCATCCGATTCAATGCTTCTGAGTGTTTGTATAAGCAGCCTGGCCCCCATTTCAGCAAGGCGATCATGCAGTATGGATGATGTGTCTCCAGAAAGGATCATAGTTTCATCCTTCAAAAGGATATCGCCTGTATCGAGGCCTTTATTCATAAGCATTGTGGTAACGCCCGTTTTTTTTTCACCATTTATTATTGCCCACTGTATCGGAGCTGAACCACGATATTTCGGGAGGAGGGAGGCATGAACATTGATCGCGCCTATCCGGGGTATGGCAAGTAGGTTTTCAGGAAGTATCCGGCCGAATGCAGCCACAACATAAAGATCAGGTTTAATAGCCTCAATTCGTTCAGCAAATTCATCTGTCCTGACCGATGCCGGCTGAGCTATGTCATATCCCAGACTTAAAGCAGCGGATTTTACGGGAGGCGGTATTATTTTACGGCCCCGTCCCTTCGGGCGATCCGGCTGGGTTACAACTATAGATATCTCATAACCATTTTGATTAAGAGCTTTCAGGGACGGCACTGCAAAATCGGGAGTCCCCATAAAAACAATTTTTTTTATCTTATTTTTTTGGGGCATTTATCCCTTTTTCATTTTTTTTTTCACACGCTTTTTATAAAGATTCCTTTTTAAAGCGCTAAGATGATCTATAAAAAGGACTCCATTCAAATGATCAATCTCATGCTGCAGCACCACAGATAACAATCCTTCAGCCTCAATCTCAAGGGGATTACCTTCCCTGTCGAGCCCTTCAGCAAAGACTGATGCAGCGCGTTTTACATTGGCCCTTAAATCCGGCAGGCTTAGACAGCCTTCATTCTCCGATATCTTTTCCCCCTCCATTGAGATGATTTTCGGATTAATCAGCACCTGTAAATCTCTGCTTCCATTATTCTGTTTAACATCATAAATAATAATCTTTTTTTCTATGCCGACTTGTATGGCAGCCAGGCCGACCCCGTCGGCTGTGTACATGATAGATGCCATCCTGTCTATCAGGCCGGTAATTATCCCATCTATATTTTCCACAGGTTTTGATAATCTGCGCAAATTTTGATCAGGATATGTTAAAATCTTAAGCTGTTCCATAACACCATACCACCATAATTATTGTTCCTTTTTGATTTGCTGAATATTACCTTGTTCATATAACTTTTGAAAAACTTTTACAACATCCGGATCGAACTGTGTGCCGGCTGCTTTATTAATAATATCCATTATCCGTTCAGTTTGCATCCTTTTTCTGTATGCTCTGTCCGAATCCATTGCATCAAAAGCATCTGCAACTGCAAGTATCCTGGCAAGAAACGGTATCCTGTCTCTTTTTAATCCTTCGGGGTAGCCGGTTCCGTCAAAACGTTCGTGGTGATACTTTATAATCTCCCGTTCCCTGTCCCACATTCCTAACTGCCCTATTATCTTTGCCCCTATAACAGGGTGTTTTTTTATCATATCAAATTCTTCATCCGTGAGCTTGCCGGGTTTAAGAAGCACTTTATCCATCACTCCAATTTTGCCGATATCATGAAGCCGTCCCGCAAAATCTATAATATCAATATCTTCTGTGGAACATCCCATCTCCCTGGCTATGGACACAGAGAGTTGAGCCACCCTGTCCGAATGCTGCCTGGTGTAGGGGTCCCGTGCTTCAAGAGCCTGGACAAAAGCGTATAAAGTCGAAAAAAGATTATCAAAAATATTATCGTAAAGCGCTATGTTTTCTATTGAAGAGGCGGCATTCATAGTCAAAAAAGACATATAAAAAAGATCTTTTTTATCAAAACGGATATCTCCATCAGTAACATGGAGCACCAATATTCCAAAAACTCTTTCACGAATTTTCAAAGGAACTGCCATAAAAGAGAGAATTTTTTCAGGCAGCCCACGTACATTTTTATTTTCAGCAACAAGAAACGGTATTTTATCATTCACTGTCTCCATTAAAAGCTCTGCAACATCATCAAAAGCATCATCGCATGTTTTACCGGCAGAACCGTAAGAAGCAGCTACCTGAAATGGTTGTTGAATATCATCATTTATTACATAAAACCTTGATTCATCAGCATTGGTTATTTCTGTGGCCAAGTCCGTCATACATTTAAAAATATCTGAACTTGCATCTATGGAGCTCAGGTTGCTCATTATCATATTTAAAGTATTTAGCTCTTCAACCTTGTTTGTTAATTCACGGTTGAGTGCCTCTAAGCGTGACTTGCCTTCCAGCTCTTTTTTTAAAAAAATATTATCTATAAGTAATCGCCGTTCCCGCAAAACACGTCCAAGACAGGCCTCTAGCATGCTGAACCTTACCGGCTTGATTAGAAAATCTACGACACCATTTTTCAACGTGTTGACAGCGCTGTCGAGAGAAGGATAACCGGTAACTACAATAACTGGAATAGAATTATCTAATTGCCTGATATGCTCGGCAAGTTCCAATCCATCCATACCTGGCATATTCAAATCGGTAAAACAGCAGTCTATTCTCTCATGTTTTAAAATTTCAACAGCCTCTTCTCCGTTTTTTGCAGTAAACATTTTAAAGCCCTTGCGTCGAAAATATTCACCTGCTAACGTTAGAAGATCCTTTTCATCATCCACAAAGAGAATTGTTTCTCGTTCTTTATCATTCATGATATATCGCAGTTGGGTAAGTTATTTAGTCCACGTTCCTAACCAGGCGCATCCGCTCGGTTTACAATTCACCGTAAATGGATACCAAATAAAAAAAAAGATATCTATTATCTTTTTTTCTTGCTTATTTTTCAACACTATTTAATATAATTTTTTATTAATATAATTTTTTTTGTAAATTATTCAACAAGCACTATCCAAAAAAATAAATCAATAGGAAGATATTGAATGAAAAACATGAAAATCGGGCGGAATGATCCCTGCCCATGCGGCAGCGGGCTTAAATTTAAAAAATGCTGCTTTGGCAAAAAAATCCAGCCAACACAGAATATAAAGGAATTATATTTAAAAAAATATAATATCAGGCTTAAAAGCAAAACGGATATCAAAGGCATAAAAATTGCCGGACGTCTTGCCATAAAAACTCTTGACCTTGTTGAAGCAAAAATCAGGCCGGGAATAACGACAGACGATATTAACCAGCTTGTGCATGAATTTACCATAAAAAACGGTGCTATACCTGCTCCTTTAAATTACCGGGGTTTCCCAAAAAGTGTTTGCACTTCAGTTAACGAGGTGATCTGTCACGGCATTCCCGGAAAACGTGTTTTACAGGATGGGGATATTGTAAACGTGGATGTAACACCCATTTTAAACGGATATTATGCTGATACAAACAAAACATTTTTTGTCGGGACTCCAGGTGAAAACGCAAAAAAAATTGTCTCTGTAACCAAAGAATCTCTTCGCTTGGGAATTAATGCATTGAAGCCTGGAAACACTATCGGAGATATAGGCTGGGCTATTCAAGAATATGCTGAAAAAAACAGATGCTCCGTTGTCAGGGAATTTGTAGGGCATGGAGTAGGCCTGGATTTCCATGAACCTCCCCAGATCCCCCATTATGGAAAAAAGGGAGAGGGTATTGTATTGGCACCAGGCATGGTAATAACTATAGAACCTATGATCAACCTTGGAGGGAAAGAGTTAAAGATTCTTCAAGATGCATGGACGGCAGTTACGGCGGACGGTTCACTCTCCGCACAGTTTGAACAGACTATTCTGATTACGGAAGATGGTTTTGAGAGTCTCACGCCTTTTGATCTCAATCCGTAGAGTTCACGCAAAAATAATTTACTGCATTTTGAAACAACAGTATGCCTGTTGTCGGTCCTGAATCCGGTTTTTTGCCTTGACGCTTCAGCTTTTCTTTTGTCTTGGTCCAGTCAGGATGATTTGTCCAGTGATTAAATGCTTCAGGATGCGGCATTAATCCGAAAATACGTCCTGCCGGGTCCGTTATGCCGGCAATATCATTCACTGATCCATTTGGATTAAAGGGGAATCGTCCTCCGGCCGGCTCACCGTCCGGCAAAGCATATCTTAATACAATCTGATTATTATCGATCAATTCCTCGATTACAGATTCACTGGCATAGAACTTTCCTTCTCCATGCCTCACAGGGAATTCCAGTATGTCCAATCCTTTCGTAAAAACACATGGTGATGCGGGATTGACCTTTAAATGCACCCAGTCATCCCTAAAATTGCCGCAGTCATTGTATGTCAGCGCAACTGATCTATTTTTTTCAGGTTCAGGATTGGAGTCTCTTTTTAATGCCGGTAAAAGGCCCATATTCACGAGAGTCTGGAAGCCGTTGCAAATTCCCAGCACAAGATTCCCCTGTTCAATAAATTCAAGGATCTGATCGCCAATATTGGTATTCATGCGCACAGACTGGATTACACCTGCTCCGTGATCGTCACCCCAACTGAATCCGCCCACAAAGACCATGATCTGAAAATCCTTCAGCATTACTGTTCCGTCTATGAGTGAATTAATATGAACCCTATACGGTTTTGCACCTGCAAGTTTCAAGGCATATGCGGTTTCATAATCACAGTTCAAACCGTAACCGGTTAAAACAAGAGCCTTGACTTTATTCATAACAGTATCCTGTTCCATAGAAGGGGATGATAATAGGTGAGAATCTATATTTTAAGACTTTTGATAAACTCACCTACAACTCCAACCCCTTTATCATCGATCAAACGGATCGTTTCAGAACCGATAATCGCTATTTCGACTTTGCCCTTTAAAAAATCTATATCCTTTTTTTCTTTAACCCCAAAACCCAAAGCCAGGGGAAGCTTTGTCGCTTTTCTGCATCTGGCGAGATAGGAATTTAAATCTTTTGAAAAATTGGTATCTTCACCTGTTACTCCTTTTCTGGCCACACAGTATATGAAACCATCTCCGAATGAGGCAAGATATTCCAGCCGTTCATCCAGTGTGGTCGGTGAAAATATAAATATCGGGGCAAGCTGATTTTTTTGCATGGCTTTAAGATAGGCGTCTCCCTCCTCGGGCGGCAAGTCAGGAACAATGGCACCATACAGGCCTATCTCGCTCATCTTTTGTGTAAATCTATCAACTCCGTATTTAAAAAGGATATTATAATAACTCATAAAAAGAAAAGGAATATCAAAACTGCCGACAACCCTCTCTGCCAGGTCAAAACACCGCTTTACGGTTGCCCCGCCTGCCAGGGATTTTTGATTGGCACGGAGAATAACCGGACCATCCGCAACAGGCTCTGAAAAGGGGATCTGCAATTCCATCAGATCGACGCCGGCATTTACCATAGTTTCAATTATCCTGAAAGAATCTTCAAAGCTCGGATAGCCTAATACTATATGGGTCATCAACAGTATCTTTTTTTTCTGTAATTTTTTCAGCAGATAAGATTCAAGCATTATACTCCTCCGCTTTACCCTTTATAAAATCCCTCCAGGCCGGATCGTTAAAAGCATCTGCAACCGTAAAAATATCCTTATCACCTCTGCCGGACTGATTTATAATAATCAAATCTTTTTTTGAAAGGTGCGGCGCATCTTTAAATGCTTGAGCAAAAGCGTGCGCAGACTCCAGAGCAGGAATCAGTCCCTCCTTTTTCATCGCAAGGGAGAGCGCATCAACGACTTCTCTATCTGTTGCCGATTCAAACCGAACACGGCCCTTTTCTTTAAGTTGAGCAAGAATAGGAGAGACACCCACATAATCAAGCCCCGCTGCCACACTATGGGTCTCCCTCATCTGTCCGTCATTATTTTGGAGAAAATATGTTTTATATCCTTGCGCAATGCCTATGCTTGCATCTTTGGAAGAAAGGCGGGAAGCATGCCGTCCCGAATCGAGGCCAAGGCCTCCGGCCTCCACACCCACAAGTTCCACTGGGTCATCAAGAAATCCCTGAAATATTCCCAGAGCATTAGATCCGCCGCCTACGCAGGCATAAACCCGGGAAGGAAGTCGGCCCTCCTTTTCCAGAATCTGCTTACGCGCTTCTTTGCCTATAATAGATTGAAAAAAAGATACCATCTCCGGAAATGGATGCGGCCCGCAGGCAGTGCCGAGCACATAGTGGGTAGTATCCATATTTGTTACCCAGTCACGGAAGGCCTCATTGATCGCATCCTTTAAAATCTTTGTTCCGTCAAGCACGGGTATTACCTCAGCCCCAAGCCGTTCCATCCAGAAGACGTTCGGTCTCTGCCTCATCATATCGACTTCACCCATGTATATAGTGCATTTAAACCCGAACTTGGCAGCCATTGTGGCAGTGGCGACTCCATGCTGGCCGGCGCCTGTTTCCGCAATCACCCTGGTTTTGCCCATTCGTTTAACCAGCAAACCCTGGCCCATTACATTGTTTGCCTTATGCGCCCCGGTATGATTAAGGTCCTCACGTTTTATATATATCCTGGCTCCGCCAAAATGCCGTGTAAGATTCTCTGCAAAGGTCAAAGGAGTGGGGCGGCATGAATAGTCGGACATTATGTCCTTATATTTTTCCCAAAAAGCAGGCTCTTTTTTTGCTTGCGTAAAGACATTGTCCAGTTCATCAAAGGTCGCAACAAGAATTTCAGGGAGAAAGGCTCCTCCGAATCCGTCATAATAACCACGCTTGATCATGTTTAATAGCTCCTGTTTGTTACGCAGAAAAACTAAATGGATAATTTCTAATGAAAAGGGGTGCTTGCTGGGAATAAAAAAAAAGGATTATTATGGAGGCGGCAACCAGATTCGAACTGGTGAATGACGGTTTTGCAGACCGTTGCCTTACCACTTGGCTATGCCGCCCAAAAAAATGTAAGGGTAAAAATGGAGCGGGAAACGGGATTTGAACCCGCGACTTCGACCTTGGCAAGGTCGCACTCTACCGCTGAGTTATTCCCGCTCAACAAAATAATATTTTTACCTGTTTACGCCATTTAAGTCAATAAAAAATAGGTAAAACAAATTAAAATTTAACTATTCTTCCATCGCCTCAATATTCGGCATAAAATTTTCTTCCAGGATCCTGTCCATTGACCAAGGACAGGAGTCTGGAAATTTATTTAGAGATATTCCGGTTTCGTCCGATGCATTGAGTCTCGCTTTTTGGTATGCTTTGGTAAATTTATCCACAATAACGCTTTTCAGGCTTGGGCTGTCTTCTAATAGATCCAGAATTGCACCACGTTGATTCCTAATTGTTACCTTCCAGCTTCGGGTTTGCAGGTGTGGCTGGTATTGCCACTTCAACAGATGCATTACAAGAACTGCCAGTCTATTCAAAAGTTCCCGCCTTTCGCTTCTTCCCATACTTGCAATTTCCTCGGCTAAATTTTCTATATCAAGCAGATAGAACTTTCCGGATTTGAGATATTCGGCCTGCTGCTCTGTCCAATTGAAGAAATCCAAGTTGTACTCGCTCATCATAAATTTTCCATTGGTTTATTGGTTGCTTTTTAAAAATTGATGAGTTTTTTAAATCTGTAAAAATAATCGGCGCCTGACCATATCGTAAATATCAAAGCGCCCCACAATAAAACATACCCTATCTCATGAAAATTTATTCCCAAATATTCCGAATGTATCATCAGGGGTATGGTAGCTGCTATCTGAAACCCTGTTTTGTATTTACCCAGACTTGATGCCGAAATATCTTCTCCGCTTGCCGCTATTATGCTGCGCAGTCCGGTTACAGCAAGCTCCCTTCCTATTATAATACAAACTATCCATGCCGGAATCCAACCCAGGGAGACAAGCATTATAAAAGCCGATGATATGAGCAGCTTGTCCGCTACCGGATCCATAACCTTCCCCAGACTGGTTTCGAGTCCCCTTGTTCTGGCATAAAACCCATCCAGATAATCAGTAATCGCAGCAGCACTGAAAAAAAGCGCTGCCAGAAATGAGCAAAACCTGTTTGGATACATAAGCAGAATGATAATGATAGGTACAGCAACTATCCTAAACAAGGTCAAGCTGTTAGGATGGACCATGATCTCTTTTATTTTTGTTTTTGAAAGCTTTTTCATAAAATTATTTTTTTTGTGACTTGTTCCAATCATCCAGAAAAGCTTTGATACCTTTATCAGTAAGGGGGTGCGCCGCCAGTTTGCCAAGCACGCTAAAAGGTATGGTGGCTATGTCGGCACCTAAAAGGGCTGCGTCCAGCACATGCAGCGGGTTGCGAACACTTGCAACAATCACTTCGGTTTCAAAGGCATAGTTACTGTATATTTCAACCATCTGTTCTACCAACAAAAGACCTTCCTGGGATATATCGTCAAGCCGTCCAACAAACGGACTCGCAAAAGTTGCGCCTGCCTTGGCCGCCATAAGAGCCTGGAGAGGAGAAAAGATAAGGGTAACATTGGTCTTTATTCCTTCATTATAGAGTACCCGGGTAGCCTTTAGCCCTTCCACCGTCATGGGTATCTTGACTACTATATTTTCATGAATTTCAGCCAGGTGCCGGGCCTCTTTTACCATGCCTTCCGTTTCAAGACTGATCACTTCGGCGCTTATGGGGCCATCGACTATTTTGCAGATATCTTTAATGATCTCTTCAAAATCACGCCCTTCTTTTGCAATCAGACTGGGATTGGTTGTAACACCGTCAACCATTCCCATGCTGTGGGCTTCCTTAATTTCATCAATATTTGCTGTATCTATAAAAAATTTCATTTTTATCTCCTATTGAATGAGATTATTTCTCATTTTTTTGATTTTATAAACTTATCCTTACACTCCTCGCTGCAAAAATAAAGATCCGTGCCGTCGTATCTTAAACGATAAGCATCTCTTTTCGGAAAATAGACCTTGCAAAAAGGGTCCTGCACCATTACATCATCTATTTCTCCGGCAACTCCCCCATAATCTGCTTTTTTGCGGGCATTATTTTTTATATTTCCGGTTCTTTGCAGACCGGATTTCAACATTCTGAAGCCAAAATATATTAGAGCAAGGAATATTAGTAATTTCATTCTATAATTCAGACACCTTCTGCCCTGAGCCATCAAGTTCCGCAAGCAGCGCGCGGATATCCTTGTTTAGTACCGGGTGTATAATATTTGGATCTATATCACAAATCGGCATTAAAACAAACCGTCTTTGATGCATCCTTGGATGGGGAATAATCAGGTTATCCGATTCTATCACCCGGTCATCGAAAAAAATAATGTCAAGATCAAGAACTCTCGGTCCGAATCTGAGAGCATCCTCTTTTCGTCCTGCTTCAGACTCTATCCTTTTTATCTCCGTTAAAAGTTCCAAAGGTTCGAGGGGAGTACTTATTTTGATTGCGCAGTTAACAAACCAGTCCTGATCTGTATAATCAACCGGCTCGGTTTTGTAAAATTTCGATTCTCCAAGAAGTACGGTAGTATGCGCCCGGATAAGAGCCGAAATACCTTTTTTGCAGTTTCCTGATTTATCGCCGATATTGGAGCCTGCTGAAATCAAGACATTATGTGTTTGCACCTAAAAACCCGTTTCTTTTATTCTCTTTAAAACTTCTTTAATCCTTTCATTATCAACAGTGAGAGCCATCCTTATATAACCTTCACCGGCCGCCCCGAACCCATTCCCTGGTGTTGCCACAACTCCCGCTTTTGTCAGCAAATGGCTTGCAAATTCAGTGGAAGTATATCCGTCAGGAGCATCTATCCAAACATAAAAAGTGGCTTTCGGTTTTTTAGCCGTAAGTCCAAGTTCCCGAAGACCGTCAACCAATAGATTGCGGCGCTCAGTATAAATTTCGTTCATTTCATCAATACAGGTCTGATCGCCCTCAAGGGCTGCGATACCGGCAATCTGCACAGCCTGGAAAGCTCCGGAATCTATGTTACTCTTGACCTGACCCAGAGCCTGGATCACTTCAGCATTGCCGACTGCAAAACCTATACGCCAGCCGGTCATATTATATGTTTTTGAAAGAGAATGGAATTCCATGCCTACTTCCATGGCGCCGTCTGCTTCAAGAAAACTTATCGGCTTATATCCGTCAAAAGCCATCTCTGTATAGGCGGCATCATGGCAAACTATTATATCATGCTTTTTGGCGTAAGATACCAGCTTGTCGAAAAAACTAATGCCGGCAACAGCAGCTGTCGGGTTATTAGGATAATTGATGAACAAGAGTTTCGTTTTTTGTGCAACCTCATCAGGCAAAGAATCCAAATCAGGCAGATAATCATTCTCCTTGCGAAGATTCATGAAACAGACATCGCCTCCGGCAAACTTGACACCTATTTCATAAACAGGATATCCGGGATTTGGAACCAGCGCCATGTCACCAGGGTTGATAAAGGCAAGGGGTATATGAGCAATCCCCTCTTTGGACCCGATTAGCGTAACAACCTCTTTTGACGGATCCAGGTCAACATTAAACCGTTTTTCATACCATCCCGCAACAGCCTTGTTAAAGTCATCCATGCCCGTATAGGAAGGATACTGATGATTAGCCGGATTATTGGCGGCTTTTTCCAGCTCTCTTATTATGTGGAGTGGAGTCGGCATATCCGGATCTCCCACTCCCAGGTCTATTATATCAATACCCCGTGCCCTGGCCTCATCCTTTTGCCTGTCAATCTCCTTAAACAAATACGGAGGCAGGCTTTTCAACCTTTCTGATTTTTGAATTTTCATCTGATGTTATTGCTCCTGAACTTTCCAGGCATCTTCCATAAGTTCGCCTTTATATATTACACGCGCGTCGCCTTCCAGGAAGATATCCGTAAACTTGTCTGCTATTTTTTTAAAATGAATTATAAGAATACCACCGCTTTGTGTTTTAACTTTTACAGGAGATTCCATTCCTTGAATACTGCGCATTACAAGCGCGGCCGCAATAGAACCGGTGCCGCAGGCGAGAGTCTCATCTTCAACCCCCCTTTCGTAGGTTCTGATTCCAATCAAATCCATATCAAGCCGGACTACGAAATTGACATTGGTTCCCGCCGGAGCATAATCTTTATGGTATCTTATCTCCCTGCCCGTTTTAACTATATCGATATCATCAATGCTATCTTTAATTATTACAACATGGGGAACCCCGGTATTGATGCTGCTAAGCTTCAAAGGGCCGTCTGACAAAGCGAGTGCATAGCAAATTCTCACATCAAAAGGATTCGGCATGCCGATCTTTACAGTTTCCTGATTTACGATTGCGTTCACCCGCCCGGCAATAGTCTCAAAAACCATTTTTTTGCCGGCGATATTATTTAAAAGAGCAAAACGCGCTGCACATCGCGCCCCGTTTCCGCACATCTCCGCACTACTGCCGTCTGAATTGTAAAACCGCCATTTAAAATCAGCAGTCTCAGTATCCTCTATCAGGATTAGACCATCTGCACCAACAGACATCTTGCGGCGGCAGACTTGTTTTATGAACTCCGGCAAATTGCTTTCTTCGACAAGTTTTTCCCGATTGTCAATAATTATAAAATCATTCCCACTGCCACTTAATTTTAAAAAATTTATTTTTTCCATATAATAGTACCACCTGCCTTATCAGGCAATATTTTTTTGTATTTTATGTATATCTTATTTTCGGTGAGGCAAACCTTCCCAATAAGATCCATGCCATATCGGGCACAACAAAAAATGTAAAGTTATTTTTGCGCGATACCTAAACCCTCAGCACTGGTTTTTTTAAATGAATATTGATTTTTATTATTTTGGATATATTCCGTTTTACCATTCTTATGTATTCAATTGTTGTATGCCATTTAAATGATTGCACAATTTTGGGTATGGCTGGGGTAGGGGCAGAATCTATTTCTGCCCTTGTATCATTTTTAGCGGATATGGATGATGGGGCGGATATGGAATCCGCCCCTACGGTGGTGATTGCAATGATTACGTGAATATGCTTTGGCATAATGACAAATTCATGCAATTGAATATTGTGGAAATCATTCGGTATTTCGTTTCAAATTCGATGGAACATCATTCCCGCGTCATTCAATATCACCTAATAATTTTGACCGGTTTTGGGTGCAAATGGTGATAAAATACAATCCCGGTTGGGAATGGTCGTATCCTTTCAAGCGAATGGATCGCGGTAGTGGATGCCCGGATTGTATTTTGCCATTTTAATTTACCTTTGTTGTCCATTGTGGTACGCTCTGACTTGCTTGCAGAGCCCGCCGTAGTCTATAATAATCTTAATTTTTTAGAAAAAATCTTTTTCATTTATGTTTTCAGAGACACTTTTTAATCACCTGCATTGTTTTGCAGGGACTACCAATTATTTAACACCTCTTTCACCCGTGCCTACATTTTTAACTCCGAGCGGAAGGATAGAGCATAAAATTCGTTGCTTAATGTTTGATATTTACGGCACCCTTTTTATCAGCGGGGCAGGGGATATAAGTATTTCGCAGAAAAAGCCGGTCAAGATGCCGGGACTTGAGCGGATGCTGAATCAATTTGGAATAGATAAAAAACCGGAAGCCCTTCGCAAAGATCTTTTCAGGGAAATTGAAAAGAGACATGCAGAATCAAGAAGCAAGGGCGTCGATTATCCTGAGGTTGAGGTAGACCGTATCTGGATGAATGTTCTTGGGAAGAGTAATCATGGGGAGGTCAGGCAATTCGCGGAATTGTTTGAGCTTATAGTCAATCCTGTATATCCGATGCCTAACCTTGGAGAACTTCTTGCGGCATGCAAAGATTCCGGAATTCTGATGGGTATTATTTCCAACGCCCAATTTTATACGCCCTACCTGTTTAACCGGTTTTTCGATTCCGATCCGGAAGGTCTGGGATTCCACCCCGACCTCACCATATATTCATACAGATTCGGATGTGCAAAACCTTCACTATGTCTTTTTCAAACTGCTGCCGCAAGGCTTAAAAATATGGGAGTTGCAAAAGAGTCGGTTCTTTATGTGGGTAATGATATGCTGAATGATATAATGCCCGCAAAAAAAACAGGTTTTAAAACAGCCCTGTTTGCAGGGGATAAAAGATCTCTGAGGCTAAGAAAAGATGAGCCGTTATGTAAAAATATAAAAGCGGATCTTGTGATTACGGGTCTTGCTCAATTAATTGGTTATAGATGGTAGCCAAATGATTTAATTAAATTCTATGGAAACTCTAAGCCAAAAGAGTAATATATCCGGATTGATCGCCTGCAACGGCTGTGATCTTCTGCTTGAACATGTTGAAGTTGAGCCTGGGCTTGCTCTATTCTGTCCAAGATGCGGAAAAAAACTCCAGGCCTCCAAAAAGAATTCCGTTGACAAAACACTTGCCCTCAGCATTACAGCTCTTCTGCTTTATCTGCCGGCCGTTTTCATGCCTCTAATGACTCTTGACACCCTGGGATTTAAAGAGAGCGGTTCCATCGTTGACGGGGTTGTACGGCTTTATGATAAGGGCTATCTATTTGTATCTCTGCTGGTCTTATTGACAAGCCTCCTCTTTCCGCTGGTCAAGCTGTCACTCCTTTTGGTTGTTTCCCTGAGCCTTAAGTTAAAGCGCTATCCGGACATCCTTCCTTTGCTGATGCGATCTTTCCACCACCTTGATAGATGGGGGATGCTTGAAGTATATCTGATAGGTATTCTGGTGACACTTATCAAAATGTATCATTTGGCGAATATCCATTATGATCTCGGTTTTTTTTGCTTTGTCGGCTTTTTGTTTGCCACCCTTTGTTCTTCGACAGCCATGGATGAACACCTTTTTTGGGATCTTATTGAGAGAAAAGGGGGAATTTGAAATTTATGGCCAATACCAATCGTCATATTACCGCCATGGAAGCTGGACTTGCTCTGTGCCGTGATTGCGGCAAACTTCTTCCAATCAATGGGCAGCATGGGGTAAAATCCGGGTTCTGCCCGAGATGCGGGGCAAGGATACATCTCCGCAAGCCTGACAGTATGGTTCGAACCTGGGCGCTGATAGTTACTGCGGCTCTTCTCGCTTTTCCTGCTAATCTGCTTCCTGTTATGCGGGTTGATTATCTTGGAGTGCCTGAGGAATCCACCATAATGGACGGGATCATATATTTTTTTCAAGAAGGCTCTTATGCTATCGGTATAATCATCCTGACCGCCAGTATTCTGGTGCCTCTTTTCAAGATAATAGGGATTAGCCTGATACTCCTTTCGATTCATTTTAAATGGAAAACATGGCTCAGGCATACGGCTTTGATGTTTAGGGTGATCGAATTTGTCGGGCGCTGGTCAATGATTGATATTTTTGCCATATCGCTTCTTCAGGTACTTGTTAATTTCGGTTATTTAACATCTATCGAGGTTGCACCCGCTGCAACCTATTTTGCCGCTGTGGTACTGACCACCATGTTTGCAGCGATTACCTTTGATCCGCGCCTGATGTGGGATAAATGAGGATTAAGAAAACTATATGGAAACTCCCATTATAAAAAGCAAAGGAATATCCCCGATCTGGATTCTGCCGCTTATAGCCCTTATTATTGGGGGGTGGCTGCTTTACAAAAGTGTCCGGGACGCCGGCATCACTATTATAGTTCACTTTGAA
>JAERRQ010000065.1 GCA_016735355.1 Desulfobacterales bacterium
CCATATCCGCCCCATCCGACTCATCCATATCCGCCCCATCCGACTCATCCATATCCGCCCCATACATATCCACAAAAAATGATACAGGGGCAGAAATTAGGGAAGAAATCAGGAAAAAATTAGGGCGAAATGGAGGCAGAAATGAGGGCAGAAATGGATTCTGCCCCTACTATCAAAGGGTGGAAAAGCGCCCGCAGGGATTGGCGGATTGATAATTAGAGGATAGGGGTTAGGGGTTATTTCTGTATTCTCTCAGTTTATTCCTTAGTGTGCGGATGCTTATGCCCAAAATCCTGGCAGCATATGTTCGGTTATCATCTACTTCTTCCAGGGTTTGAAAAATCAACTCCTTTTCCATCTCCTTAAGGGATTGACCAACCATTACAGGCAGATCTTTTGTTTTATTATAATCATTGATCTCTAAAAACAGATGGCCGGGGAGTACCGTATCCCCTTCCCCAAGCAGAGCAGCTCTTTCCATTGTATTTTCCAATTCCCTTACATTGCCGTTCCAGTTATACTTTAAAAGAAGAGAAAAAGTTTCCTCGGCTATTTTTGACATTGTTCTGTTGTTTTTACTACTGTACTTTTTCAAAAAATGCTCCGCAAGAACAGGTATATCTTCTTTTCTATCCCTTAAGGGCGGAATATTAATAGGTATCACATTGATTCTGTAAAACAGATCTTCCCTGAACCTGCCGGCCTTGACGGCTGTCTCCAGATCAACATTACTAACAGCAATAATTCTGGAATTGATCGGGATTGATTTTATGCCGCCTACCCTGATGACTTCTCTCTCCTGGAGGACTCTTAAAAGTTTGGCCTGAAGATGCAGCGCCATTTCACTGATTTCATCAAGCACAATGGTACCGTTATTAGCAAGCTCAAATTTACCTTTTCTTTGATTCAGAGCTCCGGTGAAAGCTCCCTTTTCGTGTCCGAACAATTCGGATTCTGCCAGACCATCAGGCAGGGCTGCACAATTGACTGCTACATATGGACCTTTCCCATGGGCACTGTGATGATGAATAAAGGAGGCGAACATTTCCTTGCCTGTGCCGCTTTCACCTTGAAGAAGAATGTTTGCATTGCTGGAAGCTACATTTTTTGCAAGCCTGATAGTTTCACGAAGTCTAGGATCCTGTGTAATTATTCCCTTTTCCTTTAAATTATCCTGCTGATCGGTATCATCTTTCCGGCACAATGATCCGCAAGTTAACTTCTCTCCGATTCTCTTTACAACCATTTCAAGTGATTCAGATGAAAAAGGTTTGACCAGATAATCAGAAGCGCCTTCCTTCATCGCATCAACGGCTTTACCTATAGTTCCATAGGCGCTCATCATTATCACAGGGACTTCAGGTGATATTTTTTTAATTGCTCCTAGCACTTCCATTCCTGACATATCAGGCATCTTCACATCGGTTATTACCATGCTGAATTTATAATTCTTAAATTTTTTTAAAGCTTCCGGCCCGTTATCTGCGCTCTCCACAGCATAACCGTTTCTATGAAGAACATGTGTCAAAGCACTCCTCATATCAGGTTCATCATCAACAACCAAAATTTGTTCCTTCATATTTACCGCCCCTTTGGAAATTAGGAGTTAAGAATTATTTGAACAGAATTCCTCATTTTCCACTATCGGTATACTGATAATACATTCCGTTCCTTCTTCAGAACTGGTTATATAGATGCCTGCATCATGCGCCTTTAGTATATTATGCACTATTGCAAGGCCTAATCCGGTGCCATTTTTTTTTGTAGTAAAAAAGGGGTCGAAAATCTTCGCTATAATCTCTTTGGCAATACTTGTTCCGGTATTGACAAATCTTATCTCCGCAATCTCTTTCTCTCCTTCATTCCTCTTAACTATGTCAGTTGAAATGATAAGCTTGCCACTATTCGGCATTGCCTGGATTGCATTGAGGATAAGATTCAGGGCAACTTGCTTTAACAGTTCCGTATCACCACGCACCATTACAGGTTTAGCGTAATATTTAGTTTCAATTTTTATACTATTATCATGCTTGACAAGATGACCAGAAAAAAAAATGGAGCCATCAAGGACGTCGTGAATATCTATTATTTTCAGGTCAGGAGCCTGTTGAGGTTTAATAAATAAAAGCAGATTTGATATTATATTATTTATGCTTTCCACTCCTGATGATATATGTTCCGAAAGCTCTTTAAGTTCTTCAGATGATTGAAGTTCCTTGTTTAACAAATCCGCAAAAAGTTTAATACTTCCAAGGGG
Organism: Desulfobacterales bacterium; assembly: GCA_016735355.1. Lineage (GTDB taxonomy): Bacteria > Desulfobacterota > Desulfobacteria > Desulfobacterales > BuS5 > BuS5. The sequence goes on from JAERRQ010000065.1 coordinate 2,258, forward strand.
GTTTCTGACTTCATGTGCTATCTTGACCGCCATTTCTCCCATCGCTTGCAAACGATCGCTGCGACTAGCCTCTTGTTCCCACCTTTTCATCCTGGTAATATCCTGCATTGTCAGGACAACCCCTTCTGAAACATTTCCTGATTTCAATACAGGAGCAATCGATAAATTGATATTGATTATCTCCTCATCATTTTTATTAAGTTCGGTTTCAACTTCCAAAGTTTCATTTAAAGCATTTATTCTATTCAGATTCAAATCAATATCCTGAATAAATCCGGAATCAAGGAGGATGTTAAAATGTTTACCCTTTACTTTTTCAGAAATAAAACCTGTGATTTTTTCGGCAGCCTGGTTTAATGTTGTTATATATCCATCCGGATCTATGACAATTACACCGGTTGTTATGCTTTCCAGTATATTATTCAGAAAATTTTTTACTTCTTCTTTTTCTTTAAGATTTTTTTTAAGAGAATCATTCTTATCTTTTAATTCAATATCCAGCTCTTTTACTCTATTTTCAAGAGCATGATACTGTTGTTCAATTTTGATTGCAGCATCATTAAAAGAATAGATGGCCTGAGTTAAAAGGTTTATCTCATCAGTTTCAGTTTTTATCGGGATTGGGTCATTCATATTTTATGAAAACGGGTTATAAGTCCGGAAGACTATAGGTGTAGATTGTCACATAAGTTGAGCGATTAGCGGTCAGCCTTGAAAAACAAGATATTACATCAGTAGACAAAACACCCAATGGGTAAAAATTGATAATTTCAAAACATCTTGTAAGCATTAAGCTAATAGCTGACAGCTAAAGGCTAACCGCTCAATTCAGATGTCACATAAATAATTGCACTGCGTCATAGGTCATCGTATGCAAATAAACAGCATAAGTTAAAAACAGTCGGGTACAGTTATCAGTGGCAAAAAATGTGCCATTTGTCTGCATAAAATGAAAAAAATGATAATAGCAAAGATAAATATTTAGGGAACTATTGTAAAAAAAATAAATTATACCAAATAGTTATGAATACCAAAGAATGATAGAATTTACAGCGCTCTCCTGAATGGAGATCGGTATGATTTAATTAAAAATAAAAAAATTATCTAAAGGTACTATTAGGTTAAGTCAATTACTTGACGGTTGGGATTCAAATATTGAGCATTGATGAAATTGATGAGGTTTTAAATGATGACGTTTAATCTTTTCCACAAGAGTAGTCCGGTTAAGATGCAACAGTTTAGCAGCCTTGTTTTTTACCCATTTGGTCTTTTCCAGCGACTGAAAGATTAGAGCTTTTTCAAATTCATTGACTGCGGAATTAAGGCATATACCTTCTTTGGAAATCTCTATGCTTGTTCGTATGACTTTATCTTCTTTTGTTTTCATATTATCAGGCAAATCAGAAGACATAATTCTGCCTTCTCCTTTTATTACGACTACCCTCTCAATAATATTTTTGAGTTCCCTTACATTACCAGGCCAGGAGTATTTCACCATAAAGTCCATGGCATCATCTGTAATGCCTTCAACATTGCCGTTATTATGTTGATTAAATTTTTTAATATAATAATCAACCAGCAAAGGTATATCGGAACTACGTTCATTCAATGACGGCAGGGTTACAGGAATAACATAAAGACGATAAAAAAGATCTTCCCTAAAATTACCCTTCTTTACTTCATCTGCCAGATTTCTATGGGTAGCAGCCACGATTCGCACATCCACTTTTATACTTTTTGCGCCGCCGACCCGCTCAAATTCCCTTTCTTCCAAAACTCTAAGCACCTTTACCTGAAGGTCAGGACTCATATCTCCGATTTCATCTAGAAATATTGTACCGCCGTTGGCCTGTTCAAATTTCCCTGATTTCTGTGTAGTCGCGCCTGTAAAAGCGCCTCTAACATGACCGAAAAGTTCACTCTCCAGCAAATTTTCAGGAATAGCTCCGCAATTTATTGGAACAAAAGGTCTGTTTCTCCTATGTGAACTCTGATGGATAGCTCGAGCTGCCAACTCTTTTCCGGTTCCACTCTTGCCGCTGATAAGAATAGTACTGTCACTGTCGGATATCTTGTCTATTAACCGGAATACCTGCTCCATTTTGTCACTCCTGCCGATTATACCCATATAACTATGAGGTTCCTCTTTTTTGGGAGTTTCATCAGCAAGGTTGTTTGTATATAAACCCGGATTTACAACTGTACTATTATTATAGGCTAAATTTAACAATTCGAACACTCCTTTCCATGATAAGTACCCGCGCATATATTTTTTGATGGTGTAAAATCAAAACCGCTTTGATTTTACAAAAATATTATACTGAAAGATTGGTAATAGTGAGATTAAACTGATCTCTAACGGTTTTTACCTGATTCCTGCTCCGTCATCTTGTAAGGGCATCGTGCAAAGTCTATACCAAACACTTGAAGGCGATAAATTATCTGAATACGGTTGCATAAGCATCAATTCTCAGCATTTGATATAATTACTACATAAAGTATATTTATTTATTTTTATGGTGATTAGACAGTATATTTTGTGGTAGGCAAATCTTTCTCCTGGAAAAAAGAACATTGCTTGTCATTAGATATACAAAATGAATGGTAATTCAAAAGGCGGCCAAGACCGTAATGCGCTCATTTTTTTTGCAACCTGCAACAAAAGTAAGCAAGGAAATTTATGTTCTCGCATTTATTGTTACACATTAATCCGGATAAATTTTTATATATTCAGAAGAAAATCAATATTCTTTTTAAAAACTTGCAACTTGCAAAACACAAACATCCGTACCCGCCCAATCAAAACGTAAAATAGGTGCACAAGATATTCAATACCTTCGCCATTTTTATTGTGACTTGAGTTGCTATCTGTATATTGTGATACCCTTACTATCAACACACAATATATTGTATGTAAAGTCTTAGTTCAAAATCAAGTTTGCAATTTGGCGAAGGTATTGGATATTGTGCCCCTACAGAAATTGTTTCTATTTTCCACGCTGGAGTATGGGAACCACGCATAAAGAAGTGTAAAACAAATTTTTGAAGGATGCCTTAAACAGGCTAGAATGCAGACTTAGCCTCATCGAGAGAAAATGCTATTTTGATCTCGCTTGTTTCTGCAAATCCTTTAAGTCCTTCGCTCAAAGCTTCAGTGCCGACTATTTGTATATTGAGGCTAGCCTTTTTGCATGCCTGCAAAACCTGAACTATAACTTTAATTAAAGACATATTCGTCTCTTCAGCCTTGCTTAAATTAAGAATCAGTTTACTGATTCCGGACTTTACTATATCTTGCAATTTTGTTTTAAGAAAACCCTCAACCTGGGTATTGACCTGCCTGTTAATCTTGACAGGCATTGTCATAACCTGAACATCGTCTTCAAGGGAAAAATATTGCTTGGATGCATCGGCTGCAACCTCTTCGGCTTTTTTAGCTTCAAGCTGCACCACCTTTTCTGCCCTCTCGATTAATTGCTCTCCTTTAAAAGGCTTTACCATATAATCCTTAACGCCCATTTTAACAATCTGCATAACACTATCTTTGCCGGATTCTGCAGTAAGCATGATTACCGGTATATCTTGAAGGTCAGGCTCGCCCTTTAACTTTTCAAGCATCTCGATTCCATTCATCACCGGCATGGTAATATCAAGAACAATCAAGTCCGGTTTTTCTTTGGCAGCGGCAGCTAAACCCTCTACCCCGTTTTCCGCCTCGGAAAGTTTACAGTCAAAAGCCTTGAAAGCCTTTTTTACGATCATTCGTATGGTTTTACTATCATCAACAGTAAGAATTTTTACAGTCATTTTCTCCTCCATCTTAACTCTATGCTAATCACCCGTCTTAATAAAAATTTCAGCTAACCCTTTGTCATTCCCACTGGTGAAACCGATACGTTCCTGTTCCATCCAGCCCTTGGATTCAATCTTGAAGTTGGAACCTGATGTAGTTGACGGTATAGACAACTGGCAGTCAAAACCTGCATCGCACAGGCGCGACTTGAGATCGCCGCCAAGCATATTGCTCAATTCCCCGATCACATCATAAATTTCTTCGTCGGATTCAATCTCATCCGGCTCCATGCCAAGCATTGCAGCCGTTATGTTTTCCGCAAATGCATCTCCTACATGCAGGCTGACGCACCCCATCACCTTGCCCGCAAAACCGACGGTACCCACTATCCTGCTATCGGTTATCTCTTCCGGATTACTTTCGCCGGCCTCCACTTCCATCGAAAGCATTGTGTCAAACACATCAACAATCGCATTAAGAAGACAATTTTTTAAATCGATCCCATTTAATTCACTCATATCATAATCCCCTTCAAAGCTTCGGGCTACAGGTTACTATTTAATTTACAACAACAAGTTGCAGTTATTCTATTTATTGGCCGATAATAAAAAAACCTTTAGATTTTTTTCCCGGAGGCAGGCAATAAAATTGAAAAAATAGATCCTTTACTCAAGGCGCTCTTCACTTTTATTGTTCCTCCATGATAATTTACGATTCCATAACTGATTGACAGGCCTAGCCCTGTTCCATAAACAGGCTCCTTGGTAGTAAAAAATGGATCAAAGATCCTGCTAATGTCCTCTTCGCGTATCCCGCAACCGTTATCCTCAATCTTGACCTCGATTAAATCGGATTCACTTTCAGGATTACCGTTTTCGGAAGAAAGCCTTGTGGACAGATAAATTGTTCCGCCATCAGGCATGGCATCCCTTGCGTTAGAAAGAAGATTTAAGACAACCTGCGCAATATCCTCTTGATTACCCATCACCCAGGGAAGATTCTTTGTAAAATTATTTATAATATTGATATGATCAAAATTAAAATCACAACCTGCCAGAAGAACAGAGCTTTCCAGGAGATCATTTATATTAAAATAACCTGCTTCAGATTTAAAATTATGAAAAAAAATAGACAGGCTCTTTATAATTTCGGCTATCCGGTTGGACTGCTTCCGCATTATATCAAGATAATTGATAGCGCGTCGGCTCAAAGACGTATCCATCTTTATCAACTGTATATGCCCTGTAATTATGTTCAATGGATTTAATATTTCATGGGAAGCGCCGGAAGTTAAACGTCCGATTGATGCCAGCTTTTCGGCTTGAAATATCTGTGCCTGTGCTTTCATGCGAGACTGTTGTTCTTTTTTTAAATTTTCATATAAAACTGTATTCTCCATCACAAGAGAACACTGTCTAGAAAGCAAAGTTAAAAGTTTAATATTTTCCTGGGTTATGGATTTTTCATTTATATCTGTTACTATTAAAACAACACCCAATGTCCTTTTAATAGTGGAAAGAGGCAGCATTATAACAGTCTTTACTTCTTTGAATACTTGAGGCGATATAATGGCGGGTTTTCTGCGCTGTATCACCCATGCAAACATTCCGCATTCTATCTGACTATCTACTTCTTTACGGCAAGCGGCTCTCCTATCTTCAGGCGCCGCTTCCTCTAAAACAAAATCATGGGTTTCTTCATCCACCAGGAATAAGGCACATACATCAATATCTATCAGATTTTTAATATCCTTTAAAAAAAAAGTCCATATCTGCTTAATATTAAAGGTGATATCAACTTTATCCTGAAACTGGATCAACCGTTCCATTCTGTCGATCATTTCCAGTATATCTTGATGACCCTTTTCAAGAAAAGCCACCTGTTTCCGGCACTCTTCCAGTTCTTTTTTAATAATTTCCGACATAAAACCCTGCTATATAGATTGTCAGCCTCTCCCCCCTACGCGGTAATAGAAAGATTGATACTCTCAAACTCGGTTTCCATCTCATGCATGATAGGTTCAATAGCACTTATGTTCAGCTCTAAAACTTCCCAGGCACTTTTATTTAAAGGCGGGATCCTGCTATCCCCTCCTGACCCGATATCAAGCGCCCGACAGAGTATGTCCGCCAGATGAATGATAGCCGCCTCCGTCATAAAACCGTCCGCAGCATCAGGTTGATGATGATTTGCAATAACAGCTTCAATTTTTGCAGGGAGACTCCATCTTTGCGCAAGCAGTCTACCTATATCGGCGTGCGTATATCCCAGAACACGTTCTTCGGCCGAGAATAAAAGAATATTCTCTTTTTCAACAATAGAAACAATCTGTGTAAAATCCTTGGGTAAAAAAAGTATCTCTACTATTTTGCCGATATCATGTAAAATGCCTGATACAAAAAGCTCTTCAATCCTCTCATATTTAAGATAAGAGCCTATTATTTTAGCTCCCACGGCGCAGCCTATGGAATGATCCCATAACTTCTCCCGATTAAAACTGATCTTTCTGTTTTTATTAGAAAAAAGCTCTAAAATGGAGGTTGTCAGCAGCAGATTTCTGATAGCGTCAAAACCTAGCACAACGATCGCACCGGTTACAGTAGAAATTTTCCTGGGAAATCCGTAAAATGATGAATTAACAAGTCTCAACAGTCTGGCAGTGAGAACCTGATCATCGACAACAACGCTGGCAAGATCCTGCGCTGAAGTTCTGGGGTTATTCACAAGCTCGGTTATTCTCAAAACAGTTCTGGGCAAGGTAGGCAGATCTTCTATTTTTCGAATAATTCTGTTTAATTTAGCCTGTTCCATTTTTTTCATATCCGGCATGGAGTCTTTTATTCAAAACCTTTTCAGCGGCCCTCATTATCTCTACCATTACCTTATCTTCCAATACCCCGGTAAATTTATCCATTAAGTCTCTTTTAATTATTTCCTGCAGCTTAATCTCTACTTTAACATGCTTTTCATCTACCTCTTCAGCCGCAGCCTCTATCCATACGTTTGTCACCCCCCATGACTTCAAGATACGTATTTTATTCTCATAAAGTGTGGCACCTTCCGAAAGTAGCAGCACCTCATGAAAATTATGGACAGGTTTTGCGAGTACCATACCAGGCTTTAAATCATCCAATTCGAGTTTTTTCATCAGCTCCTCATGGCTCTACCTAAATTGAGCTATTAGCTTTTAGCTTTTTAGCTAAGGAACGGTGCCGAAATTGTCTTGGTATTTCAACAACATGCTACATAGTGTCCGTCCATAAATAGGATAATTTGTTCAAGATCAAGGCGCTCTAAAATTTTAACCGCAGGAATACATTGAGTATTTTGAGGATTAAAATTTTAGCGCAACGCAGATATCGGGCAAATTAGCCATTTATGGATGGGCACTACCTAATTGCTAACCGCTAATCGCTAATCGCTTAACTTAGGCTCTACTAATTCCTGCCATTCCTGCAGCGTTTGCAAAAGAACGCCGAATTCAACCGGTTTCTGGATATACTGATATGCGCCTCCCTGCATTGCTTTTTGGATGGTCTCCACATCGCCAAAGGCAGAAAGCATAATTACGCCGGTAGACCTGTCCATACTTTTGATGCTTTGAAGCACATCAATACCGTCCATTCCCGGCATCCTGATATCAAGCAATACCATTTGAGGTCTTAAAGTCTTGAACTTCAATATGGCATCTTCTCCGCCGGAGGCCGTAGTAACCTGGTAACCCTGTACCGTTAAAAACTCCTCAAGCAGATCGCATATCAATATCTCATCATCTACGACCATTATTCTGTTCAATTTTCGCGTCATTTTATTTCCTTGAAAAATTATCGTGGGGCAGGGATTCAAGATTTTGAACCCCCGATAGATAGGGTTCAAAATTTTGCCCTCCCGATAGATAGGGTTCAAAATCTTGAACCCCTACACCACCCCGGAAAACCCTGTAAACTGATCCCCTTCTGGATCCATTTTAAGACCGAAGCTATCATTCCCGCTAAACTTGAATTCAATGTGTGACGGATCTATGGTTCCATCGCCGGCTTCATTCTGTTTAATTGTAAAACTCACAACCGCGGTTAAAGATTCTTCATCGTAAAATATGTTATTTGGTAACAACGAAATATTAACATCTGTCGAATTAACCGGCATTCCAAAATTATATGCCTGCCCGGGACCAGTCTGCGTTGATCTGTTTATCGACCAGTTAAATTTATTTTCCACAGAAACTTTATCCATTTCCTTGCTGAACACAAATTCCATTGTAAAAGATTTTGAGGTGCCTGGAGCTTCAAGGTAAGAATCCAAAGCTGAAACAGACGTATTCCTAGGCATTTTATAGCCAAAAGTACTGCTGAAAAAAGGGAATTCTATTCGGGGAGGATCAACCTTATACATATAACGGCTAAGCGTGTCTGCCAGCCCGGAATCTTTATTCTCCAGAAAATCAACCATCTCCTGCGCATCATCCATTAAACCCATATCTGCATAAGCATAACCTATTTCGGCATAAGCATCATAAAAATCCTTCTTTTTTCGAATAGCTTCCTCAAAGAATGTTACCGCGTCATCAAAGCGCCCCTGTTTGCTGCGTACCAGACCCAACCCGTATGCCCCGTTCGTATTATCGGGAGCCAGATTTTTGACTTTATTAAAAACATTTTCAGCATCCCCAAGCCGGCCGGTGGCAAGGTGCGCCTGCCCCAGAGAATAATAGTTAACCGCATCAGGATTAATTTTTACCGCATCGCCATATTCATGTTCCGCTTCTTCATATTTTTCTTCAGAATAATAAAGATTCCCAAGCTTGATATGTGAAACATCATCAAGCGGATTCAACTTTATCGCTGCTTTATATGTTTTAATCGCTTGATCCATGTCATCTAATTTAAGGTAGGCGTTGGCCATATAATTAGAAGCTGCTGAAGAATATTCCGAAGTCGGCGCAAGGCCGATGGACCTTTTAAATTCCTTGACCGCGCCCTTATAATCTCCTTTGGTATATAGATCAATTCCATTGGAAAGAGCGTTGTTTGACAAATTTTCAAGCTGTGCAGGCTGACTGTTAAGAGCTGCAAATATATTTTGAGCAAAATCTGTTTCCAGTAAATCCATTATACTACCTCTTCTTTTTACAATCGGACAGGCATGGTGGACTGCCTACACGGTTCCAGAATAAAAAGCACTGTTTCCTTTATCGGCATTTCAAAAAATTACTTTAATCAAAATTGGGTTATTAACGGCAATTAGAAATAAAAAACAAATTCAAGGGCACAAAATTAAAACGGGCACAAGATTTTGTGCCCCTACAGCGCAACGCCACAACGTCTCCACCAACAGACGATCATTTGGCCATTCTATGGCACAAGATTTTATGCCCCCCGGCAAAACAACATGAATGGGCATTGTAGGGGCAAAAGATTTTGTGCCCTCTCCCATACCAACACACCCGACCAACCGAATGGTAGAAAAAAATTAAAAAATTGTTAAAGTTTTTTTGTATATATCCGATATCATTTCTAACGAAGCAAAAATAAAAAAAAGGAGGAAAAAAATTAAACACCAACAAAAAATGATAATGAAAAACGGCAAGAATGCCAAAAAACATCAAAATCCTAGAAAAGGAGACCTATCATGTCAAGCGGAATCACATTAACATCAGGAATGCGAAACAATTTGTTCAGTCTGCAAAACACAGAAAAATTAATGAACAGAACACAGACCAGGCTTTCATCAGGAAAAAAAGTCAACACGTCCCTGGATGATCCTATTAACTTTTTTACAGCTCAGGAACATACTATGCG
>JAERRQ010000098.1 GCA_016735355.1 Desulfobacterales bacterium
GCTTATGAATAACTGGTGCTTACGGAAAACAAACATTCAATTTAACGAAAGCCTGACTCGCTGTTGGCAGAAGTTTAAAGCTTTTGATCTCACCCGACCTTCAATCTCAATCAAGCGCATGAAAAAGAGATGGGGGAGCTTATCGAATAAAGGCACGGTTACCCTTAATACGGATTTGATTAAAGCACCGAAAGAATGTATCGATTATGTCGTTACCCATGAGCTTTGTCATTTAAAATATCATGACCATAGCCCTGAGTTCTACAAGCTACTTGATTCCGTAATCCCGAGATGGAAAAAAATAAAGCACAAACTCGAACTGAGTATGATTTAAAGCGGGATAACACCTGAGACAGTCCGCCTTCATATTCTATTCGCCATGCTTTTCCCATCAATATATACTTTAAAAAAATCATATCTGGGTCAATCATTCAAGATGTGACACCATATTCCCCGTTGTAATTTGCCGGCGCCAGCCCTTATCAGGGCAAATCCGTTTTACGACTCCTGTGAAATATGTCCGCAATCAGTTCGTTTCTTTTTTGTGAAAAACCCAAGTTGAACTTTGGATTTTCACATATTATTAGGCGGGCTAATTCTGATAGAGTTCCTGAGTAGCTGGAGAAAAGAGTGATTTCAGCTCAGTTTGATCTTTCAACAGATTAAAAATATGAACATTTTTCACCTGAAACTGTTGATCACCATTATACAAGACTGCACCATCAGCCCGGCAGTTGGATGTCAAACTGCGAAATCGCTCAATTCCCTTGAGAAAACTATTAGAAAAGGTGGCGGATGATTTAATTTCCACAGGAAAAAGCTTCCCTTGCTCACGAATGAGCAGGTCCACTTCACTGCCATGAGTATCCCGAAAGAAATAAATGTCCGGTCGCCTTCCCATGTTGTGCCTGTATTTTATTATCTCAAGGATAATCAGATTTTCATACAGCCCGCCGCGTAAAGGATCCCGGGCGGCTTGTTCGGCTGTCCTGATGCCCAATAAAAAAGCTGCCAGCCCGGTATCGGTGAAATAGAGTTTGGGAGATTTGACGACCCGTTTCCTGATATTTTCAAAAAATGGCGATAGCTCAAAAACAACATATGAAGCCTTCAGCACACTAATCCAATTCTTTATAGTCGTTGCAGAAACCCCGGTATCATTGGAAAGCGAAGTATAATTGATTACCTGGCCAATCCGCCCTGCCAGGAGAGTTAGAAACTGCTGAAAGCGATTCAACTCCTTAAGGTTTATCAAGGCTCTGACATCGCGTTCTACATAGGTTTGCAGGTAACCGTTGAAAAAACGTTCCGTCTTCAAATTTTTTTCATGCAGCCTGGGAAAAGCGCCTTTGACTATCAAGTCATACGCATCCCATTCAGTTTGAAATTGTTGAAGTTCTTCAAGGGAAAACGGCAACAGGGTGAGTAATGCCGTACGGCCGGCCAGGGATTGGCTTATCGCTTTGTGCAGATCCGGCTGATGGCTGCCGGTCAGGATAAACATGCCGGGTTGTCGGGCTTTATCCACGATGCCCTGGATATATGAAAGCAAGACAGGAATCCGCTGGATTTCATCAAGAATGGCACCTTCCTTCATTTGACCAAGAAATCCCCTGGGATCCATCTCTGCCGCCTGACGGGTGTCAGGATCTTCCAGCAAGTAGTATGGTTTATCAGGAAAGTTTTCCTGAACCAGAACTGTTTTCCCGGACTGACGTGGGCCAAACACGGTAACAACCGGATACTCGGTACAACAGTCAAGCAGTTCTTCTGAAATAGCGCGTTTAATCATAATAAAAACATATTTTGTTTTTGTGAAAAACTCAAGTTGAACTTTGGATTTTCACAATATAATCTGGGCTTGCAACATTAAGACCACCTGATATCATTTTAAGCTATCAAGAAACGTGGACGGCCTTAATTTGACATTTTTTGCTTTTAATTATGCTTGATTTTTCGAGCCCTTAATTGACTCTGGCTTTTTAAGCTCAATTACGTTATGCATAATTCCGTCATTTTATTTGTAAAAGGATATGATAAATATGCAGGAAAAACGAAAAGCGGTTATCCTCTCAAGCGGAGGGCTTGATTCTACAACCGTGATGTATATTGCAAAAAATCAAGGATACGCAATCTACAGCTTAAGCTTCAACTATGGACAGCGCCACAAATACGAACTTAATGCCGCAAAAAGATTGGCGGATATAATAGGCGCAGTAAAACATCTGATATTGAATATCGAACTTGATAAAATAGGCGGCTCGGCCCTGACAGATAATATTGGCGTGCCCAAAACGGATAAAAAACCCGGACATGATAATGAAATCCCCGTAACATACGTTCCTGCCAGAAACACCATATTTTTGTCTTATGCTCTGGCCTGGGCCGAAGTCATAGGCGCATCACATATATTTATCGGCGTAAACGCGCTCGATTACAGCGGTTATCCGGATTGCAGACCCGAATATATAAAAGCTTATGAAAAAATGGCCGATCTGGCTACAAAAACAGGTGTGGAGGGTATCACAAAAATTAAAATAGTAACTCCTCTTATAAATTTGACTAAAGCGGAAATTATCAAAAAAGGGATTGCTCTCGGAATCGATTATTCTCTAACCCACTCATGTTATGACCCCTCAAGCGATGGAAAAGCATGCGGCCGCTGTGAGAGTTGCAAGCTGAGAGAAAAGGGATTCCGGGAAGCAGGAGTCAAAGACCCGACTATATACGAATCCGCCTCCCCCTCAAGCGTAGCGCCCCTCAAGCAAAGCGCACCCAAGGCGGAGTGGTAAAAAAATGTTCAGTAATTTTATATATTTCATTGTAGCATTACTTATCTACACTACCTACCAGCCGGCGGAAACGCCTTTATTCTCATCTTTTGAAAGACTCTTTCTGTTTCTCTTCCTTTCGATCATCTTTGCATGTTTCACATGGTATGCGTTTTTTGAACTTAAAAAAAAAAGCTCAAGACCAAAGTTTGCCGACAGCGATTACAGGTTCAACGCTCTTGTAACCAGGCATTCCGTTCTGGCCATTCTGCTCTTTACATTTGAAATATACGGCTTGCAGCTCCCGGCTTTTTTTTGTGATATACATATATTTACAAGTCTTCCTACAATTACGGCGCTGATCTTTATCATGCTTTTTATGCTGTATCTTGTAATTATATGGTCGGCTTCGTACGAATTTTTTCAAAGAAGGTACCTGCCCGGAATAACACGGCGTTCGTATATATTCTCCAACATTTCGTTCGCAGCCCCGGTAATCCTGCCCTGGCTGGTTTTGTCTGCGATTCTGGACATTATTAACCTGCTTCCTTTTGGCGCTCCAAGACAAATACTCTCTACAACCGCCGGGGAGTGTATCTTTTTCCTCCTGTTTCTATTTGCAATTGCTTATACAGGGCCTGCATTAATCCCTAAAATATGGGGCTGCAGATCTATGGAACCGGGTTATTTCAGAACCAGAATTGAAAGGCTGTGCAAAAAAGCGGATCTTGAATTTACTGATATCCTCTACTGGCCCATATTTGGCGGAAGGATGGTTACAGCCGGTGTTATGGGTATTGCCAAAAGATTTCGTTATCTTTTAGTTACAGATGCGCTTTTAAAAATGCTCACACCGGACGAACTGGACATGGTAATTAGCCATGAAATCGGTCATGTAAAAAAAAAGCATCTTATATTTTATCTTATATTTTTTGCGGGATACATGCTGATTGCATATGCAGTTATGGATTTGATTATCATGTCAGTGCTCTATTCGGAGCCGGTCTGCAATTTTATCAGCCGCTATGATTTTGACCAGGCAACTACAACTTCAATAATCTTCAGTTTTATTATAGTTTTTATTTTTATAATATACTTCAGATACCTTTTCGGCTATTTCATGCGCAACTTTGAACGTCAGGCCGACACATACGTATATACTCTTTTTAGCAATGCCGCCCCTCTTATCTCCACATTTAAAAAAATAGCCTTATCCAGCGGACAATCCCCGGATAAACCATGCTGGCACCACTTCAGCATTACAAAAAGAATAAAATTTCTTGAAAAATGTGAAACCGACCGGAGTTGGATTCAAAGGCATGACGGAAAGATAAAAAAAAGCATTGCTGCCTATATTGTTGTAATGCTTCTTATCGGGGGAATCGGCTATCAGTTAAACTTGGGCCGGGCAGGCCGGATTCTTGACAGGCATTTTATTGAACAAATAATAAAGCGGGAAATCAAAAACAATCCGGAGAGCCCGAATCTTTACAAAATGATGGGAGATTTGCTCTATGATCATCTGGACTATTCGGAGGCTATTGCTTACTATGAAAAATCGCTGTCGCTTGATCCGGAGAACCCTGAGACCCTGAACAACCTTGCCTGGATGCTGACAACATGCGATGACAGGATGCGCTCTGATCCTGCAAGGAGTATAAAGCTGGCGCAAAAGGCGGTCAAACTGAAAAAATCACCCCATATCCTCGATACTCTTGCAGAGAGCTACTATGCGGCGGGGATGTATGCCGAGGCCGTAAAAACAGGTCGGGAGGCCTTGGAGCTTGCAAAAGCAGATAAGGCCTATTACAAAAAACAGTTGAAAAAATTTAAAGACGCACACTGAAGTGGATATCAACTGCAAGATACGTTTTGCATACCTAGCTTTTGAATGCTGCTACACATAATAATACAAGTTAAGAAAAAGTATCAAAATATTTTTTTCCGACACAGAACTTTATGTGACAATTATGAATTTTGGATGCCGGATTTGTCACTGAAAATAATATTAAATGGTTCAGGGAAACAGTTATCCATATACCCATACAGCGATATCAGGGTAAGATCCTGCCAAATGCGTCTCTCCTAACTAATAATACCTTCCCGAAATTAACGATACATTTCCGGTTGACATTTTCATATTCACAATGCTAAATTATAAAATTAAATTTTAGAAAGTATTATGTTCAATTAGGAGAAAAATGATGTCTAAAGATGTTATTGGTTCTGTTTTAGTTGTAGGCGGAGGCATTGCAGGCATGCAATCTGCGCTGGATTTAGCCAATTCGGGCTACTATGTATATC
>JAERRQ010000398.1 GCA_016735355.1 Desulfobacterales bacterium
ACGATGAGACCGCTATCATCAGATTTGAAAAACCGCAATCAGCTGTAACTCCGGGGCAGGGCGCCGTCTTTTACAACGGCAGCGAAGTCCTTGGCAGCGGGTGGATAGAAAAAATATCAAATAATACAAATTTACCCAAATGCCATGATTAAAAAGCAGCAAAATCTTTTCGTTTGTTCAGCCTGATATATTCACGTGGCGCTTCGTGAATTTTATCCAGCTTTTTAAAACATACTCTCTCAAACCCCAGGGCCACAACTACAAATTTTTGCAGCCTTAAATTTCCATATCTTTGTTCAAGCTTTTTTCCATACTCATGCACCTGCTTTACACCATCCTTTATCCGGTTTGCCATTTCAGGAATCAGCATTAATTCATCTTCAGACAGTTTCCGTGCCTTATCAGCGTTTATTCCGACATCTTTAAGCTTTACAAATTTGAATTCAATCAAGACATCAAATACCTTGCCATATCTTTTATCCGGCCTGATAATCATAACAAGATCTGCATACCTGCGATCAATTTCAGTTTCAGAATCCATGATATAAATAATATCATTATAAAGGAGGGTTAAAAAAGCTGTCTTTACCGTCAGTTCATTTGCCCACCTATAGTCCCGGTTATGAAAAACTTTGAAATATCGGTCTTCCATGAACCTGCACAAAGGAGCCATTTCTCCTTTTTCGTACACCTTTTCTGCAGCAAGCTTTCCATCATCCCTGTCAGCAGGCTCCGGCAGAAGCATCTTCCGGATCCGCTCCACATAAAGACTTTGCATAACCAGATTGGGAACTTTTAAGATAACCTTCAAGTCTTCTGTGTCGCCTGCAATGGTCAGTACCCCGAAATAATAGAGAAAAGATACCAGGAATGCATTGTCGTGGGATTTGTCGGTGATCATTTCCCTGATGCCAAAGCGCTTACTGATTCCGGATACAACAACCTGCTGTTTATTCTCCATCAGGCTCATTAAAAGATCTCTTCCACTGGAAATCCGGGCAATATACTCAAGTTTTGATTCATCCATTGCAAGATTGTCGTCCAGCATCTCCCTTGGATAGCTGCATCTTTTTTCAAATTGTTTAAAAAAATATAAGCAAAGAGTCGGATTATAAATATGTTCATTTATTGCATGGGAAAAAGTATACCCATCATAATAAATCTGCATCAAATTTACAGCTTCCAGGATTTTTTCCTTTTCAAAATCGCATTTATCAACAATCTCTTTGAGCACATCCTCAATTTCATTCCGCTTAAACCCGCAGAGATCATTAAACTCAGGCTCAAAATAGATGTTTTCAGCAATATTATATCCGCTTGTAATATCACTCATCACAACAGGTGAAACACCTGTTATAAACACGCGGTCAAACATGGAACCTGAAGTTAAGGCTTTTATAGCCTTGAAAAAAGTTCTTAACGGGCCTTCGTCATGTACAAGGGTTTCATATCTTTTTCCGGCGCTCTGCACACCCATCATAACTGTATTAGCAAAATTGTCATATTCATCTATGAGCAGATAAACAGGGTAAGGGGTCATGCTGACTGAAGTTGCCAGGGAGTTAATGGAACTTATGGCATCGTTTCTGTTCACTTCAATATCAGGAAGATTATATCTTCCATAATAGAGAATAAATCTTTTAATGCAGTCATTAACATGATTAAATAGAGCCTTTTTTACTTCTTCAGCGCTTCCGGTCGGATCAACGCAGGAAAAATCAAATTTCAGAATAAAATATGAATTGCGCAGTTTTGTAGGATTTTTTCCGATTTTAAGCCCGCCGAAAATAGCTTCAAATTCATCTTTTTTTGCCACATCATAATAATTTTCCAGCATTGAAAGAACAAGGCTTTTCCCAAAACGCCTGGGGCGGATAAAAAGTTGGGATTCAGAATGTTCAAGCAGATTGATTTTATCTGTTCTGTCGCAGTAAAAATAACCCTGAGTATTAATTTTTTTAAAGTCGGATATACCGTATGGAAATTTCATTGTTAAATCCTCCTCCTATCAACTATGCAGAATTTTTTGAGATTATGACAGGCTTTGTTTTTATTTGCCGAAATTCAAGGCGAAAAGTTTCAAATCATCCGCATCCACATCATGATCCCCATCAAGATCGGCAACAGAAGGATCGCCATTATTATATCCAGCCACGAATGAGGACAGATCTGTTCCGTCTATATCATTGTCATAAAAATAGATTTTTCGGCTCTTCCTGAGTTAGTTGCGAAGATTGCGGCTGAAAGCTCCCAGCCTGAACACAATGAAAACCTTTTCCAGGATGGCAATGTATTTTTCAAGAGTTTCATTGTTTAACCCGGACATCCGGCCCAGCTTGTTGTAAGAAACCTGGTTGCCGATTTGAAATGCCGGCGCCTGCATCAGTCTTTCCGGTTTCCGGATACGTTACCCAAGTAAGGAGATCTTTGTAGAGATAGCTATCGGAAAGATCGAGAAGCAGAGAGGATAATAGACGTTCAATCATAATATTTTGCTATTGCCATCGCAAATCATTATAATAATAATATGCCGACAATAACGCAGATAATTTCAAACTGCAAGAAATATCATGAGAAGAGGTGCCTGTACGTCAGGCCATAGGTTAGGAACGGGAGACTACCGGTTTTTTTTCATCCGGACAGATATTTTTTGAATTTTTGACATAAGTCAAGGCAAATAAATACCTGGTACAGTAATTTAGAATCAAACAGGGAATAATGATCAGGAAAAATTATTTACAAACAACCATTAAGGGAGGCAATTATGTTTTGTTTTCAATGTCAGGAGACAGCCAAAAATAAAGGCTGTACGGTAAAGGGTGTTTGCGGAAAACCGGAAGAGACCGCAAACTTGCAGGATCTTTTAATCTATGTGTTAAGAGGTATAGCCGTTTATGGTGAAAAGGCAAAAGAGCTCGGCATCCATGATAAGGAAACCGGGTTATTTGTTGCACAGGGACTTTTTACAACAATCACCAACGCAAACTGGGATAATGACCGCTTTGTCGCCATAATTAAAGAGGCTTTTAAACAAAGGGAAGCACTTAAAGAGAAATTTTTGGCTGCATATAAAGAAAAAAATGGAAAAGAT
>JAERRQ010000003.1 GCA_016735355.1 Desulfobacterales bacterium
CACAACATATTATTGAAAAGCATCTATTTGTTTATAGCCAGCTGGTAAATCAAATATATTAATTGGTGCTTTATCTTCTTTGAATTCCATCAGCTCAACAGAGGATTTCATGGATTGTCCCATTATAATTGTGTTTTGCTTTGAATATACATGAACTCCATTTATTTTTTTTGTTTCCTGCATTATAGAGCTAATATTTTGGCTCATACCGGGCATCTGAGCCAATATTCCAACAGAATATTTTGCGTATAGTTTTTCATCAACTTTGATATCCTGTGTGGCCCAAATTTCCGAATTAATTGTGCCCATGGCCATTTCTATAGTTTGAATGTATTTTCGACAATTCCATTTACCAATTTTTTTTCTTTCATTCTTTTCTTCCACCTTAACCTTAAATTGCATCATTTTATCCATAACTTGCTTAAATTCAGCTTTTTCTTCCGGAGCCATATCCCCAATTTTTTTATCCATATTTTTAGAAAAATCCATTGGCATACTTACAATTGTCTTTTTTTCATGATTAGCCGTAGTGATGATCTTCTTATCTATATCTATAATAGTCTTTTGCTTTTTATTCATGACTACCATTTTATTTGATGTAATCCAGGACTCAATAATCAAATTTTGAGCAGGTTGAGTAGTGCCCATAATTTTCACAGCATCAGTATGTTGTTTTTGCTTCATATATATGGCACCGTATGCGTTTTGAAACATAAGAGTTAAAAATATTAAAGTTACAATCCACATTAGAAATGTCTTTTTTTTCATGGTTTTTCTCCTTTTCTTTTAAAATAATTTTTAAGGGTAAGGAACGGGGAATTTATTTCGTCCCCGTTCCTAAGGTTTCTAAAGCCGGGATCCTGACCTGGCATAGCATTCACGTCCCCCTCGCTCGGATCAAAGGCACGCAAACGGAATCCCGATAATTTTTTCGTCATATAGTCGCGGATTTTCATCGTTATTTATGACAATTCCGAACCTGCATTTTCTTTCCCTGACAAAATCCTTTAATCCCCTCAACTGCCTTGACGGCACTGTCTGGACATATTTAATTTCAACCGGAATCAGGCCGAAATCACCTTCTATGATCAAATCAACCTCAGCGCCGCCGCCGGTTCGATAATAATAATAATCAAATCCTGTCCCAAGGCAGTTGAGCCCCCGAATTATCTCTTCAATGACCATGCCTTCCCATGATTTCCCCATGCAGGGATGCGCCAACAAACTGTCTATGTCGGGAATACGCAGCAGATAATGCAACAGACCGCTATCACGCAAATATCCTTTGGGATGTTTTACAATCCTTTTAATTGCGTTTTGAGTATAGGCGGGAATGGTTCGCCACAAAAAAGGTCCATGGGCAATTTCAAAATAATCACGCGCTGTGGGCTGGGATACCCCAAGAGAACGCGCTACGTTTGCATAGTTAACCACATCTCCGGAAATTCCGGCAAGAAACTGGGTAAACATACGGAATCTGTTTTCATTGATACCTGGAAAAAGCCTGACCACATCACGATAGAGATAGGTGCCGACATATTGATTCATCCAAAGGGAATAAAAGCGCCTGCTGTTTTTTATCCATGGCTCCGGATATCCGCCCCTGAACCAAAATTCATGAATTTTTTTTATTTTTGCGCCAGGTCTCAAATTTTCGATAAAAGCTCCAACAGGAGCTCGCTGGGTTAGAAGCCGGTAAAATGCAGGTGACGGATTTTCGGAAGTTTCTGCAAAAGAAAATGGTGACATTTCAATGATTCCGATACGACCGGCAAGACTCTCGGAAACGGATCGCATAAGTTTAGGGGAACTGGAACCTGTGATCACATATCTGCCGGTTGATCGTCGATCTCTGTCAATTGCCACACGAAGGGCAGGAAACAGCTCCGGCAGCATCTGGGCTTCATCAATCGCCACCTTTTCAGGATTCAAACGCAAAAAAAGGTCGACATCCTGCGCGATGATCTGAAAATCACTCTGTTTTTCCAGATCAAAAATTTTCCATTCACTGGATAAGGATTCTATAAGGGTAGTTTTGCCGCATTGCCGTGGGCCGATAACCGCTGCGCATGGAAAAAAGTCGATGTATTCCGTTAATAGTTTTTGACAGGCTCGCTTCATACATTGCAGAATAAAAGATTGGGTTTGAAAATGCAAGCTTATTTTAAATTATTAAAAATAACCATTTTCATCTCTTCACTAAATTCCGGAATCAGTGTACCCGGAATCAAGTACCTGAATCAAAAACTCATAACATAATTAAACTCGCAACATAACGTCCCAAAGTCTACTATTGACCTGGCCCATGAGGGTAAGATGTTATATGTTCAAACATGTTACGTCCACTGGGTCACGTGTGGGTTATCCAAATTATAATCACAGTTATCTCTATTTGTATCCTGTTTACGAGGCCATAATGGACATTGATTGTGAATACATTCTTTATTTTGTGAAAATTGTTCGCATATAATCTGTTGAACCATCAATTCTTTTCCCATCTTTTCATTTAATAATTTCGAAGCACTTTTAAGTGCCAACCATAACTCCCTTTGGCAGCAACGGGGTCCGTTATAAAATGCTATATCTCCCAATACTTTTTGTGTCGCTAATTGAACGGTTTGCCGTTTATCTCCTTCTAATGGGCTCGCTCCTAACAAAATTGAAAATACGATTCCGACACCGATAGCTGCACCGCATACTCCAAGAAAGCCACATGCGCCACCTGCTACTGTTTGACCCCGTTGGATTGCTGTTATGATTTGTTTATCCGTGATCTCATTGCCGGTATTTCTGAGCGCAGTTAAAATGACTGCGGGAAGCAGAGCATGATGTTCTGGTCCGTGTATAGGAAATTTTGGATGGGATCGAATTGTTTGCATAAGGGATACGACATCCGTCTTTTGACTATGTAGACAGATTTGTTTTATGATTTCCACTGCATCTGTGCTGTGACATGTGTCGCATATAAAATGACCGTTAGCGCACTGGGCGTTAGCCGAAATGGTGTGCTCGCAATAATGGCATACTTTATCCTGATTCGTTTTAAAATAGACAAGTTCAGCCCCGCAGACCATGCATCCTGACCGATGCAATTGTCGGATTTGGGTCACTGCCTCCTCAGGCTTTTTTGCAGGTGCCACAAAGCAAGCGCAGGTCGGTTCTGATTCAACCGCTGACAGAGTGCGATCAAAATCAGGAAAGTCATACAGGACCTTTGTTTGGCCTTCGGAAAGTTTTATAGCTTGATAGGTGATAGAATAAAAATCGTATCCTTTTATTGTCCTGTAAAGATATCCTTTTACTATTTTGCTATGCGAAAAGCCGATATCATTAAGCAAGCCGAATAGATCATTGTAGCGTAATGCACCACCGATACACTCTCCCCGCAGTGTCTCATTATATTTAATTTCCAACGGAATATGCTCGTTATAAGTGATGTCTGAAATAAACAGGCAACCGTTTGGTTTTAACACCCGGAATATTTCCTGAAACACTTGTCGTTTGTTCGGGGCAAGGTTCACCACGCAGTTGGAAATTACCTTGTCCACGGAATGATCATACAATGGAAGGTTTTCCAAAAAAGCCTTTTTGAATGAAATATTGTCATATTGAAGGTTTTTGGCTACCCTGTTTCTGGTTGTGTCGGCAACATCAAGCATGGTATCGCCCATGTCGATTCCAATAACCTTACCTTTGGGTCCGGTCAGTTTACCTGCAATGAAACATTCTATGCCTGTGCCACTACCCAAGTCGACCACGGTTTCCCCATGTTTTATATCCGCTTCCAGCACCGGAGAGCCACAGCCGTAGCTTCGATACCGCAATTCTTCAGGGATATGCCGAACAAGTTGTTCTTCGTAACAGATTGGATTTAAAATGTTTTCCTTGGTTTCTTTTGCCGCTTCGGTATAGAAACGATTGACTTGGGTATGGGTGTCTTGTCCGGGCAGGCTAAGGACGCAATTAGAATGAGTGAAAAAAACGGTACTTCCTTCTGTCGGGCAATCCCCTATTATTTCACCCATTTTTAGCCTGATTGCAGGATAGCCGTTTGGATCGCACTTGCCGGCTTCACGCACCATTAACCATTTGGAAATATTTGTGTAAAGTTCAACATACGGATCACCTCCGGCTATCTGCCGGGAATGAATATAACTGTGATCGATATCTCCTCCGCCGATAATATACCGGAAAGGATTCATACGATACGTTTTGCTGTGGTTCAAGGAAGTGTCGCGAATGGCTTTCAGGACCTTGCTGTTTTCCCACACTTGTTTTATTCCTTTACGAATATGACCGCATTTCATATCTTCGGTATAAATAAGTGCCGGTGTCGGATAAACATAGCCATCCGGCCCTACTGCCAGAGACTGCCACCCCGCATTACTTAAATCATAGCGTGTTCCGGGACAGGAGAATACCTGCGACCGGACAATCTCAATATTATCAATTTTTACACCCACTCTATCGGCTTTTTCCTGGGCAGCTATCAGATTAAGAAAAATCCGGTCGGTCTTTACACGCAGCGAGTCATCCGCATTGCCTTTTTTAAAAAGCCATAGGAAATGAACGTTAGATATCTGCTGTTGGGCTGCAAAATCAATAATTCCCTCCATTTCATCGACGTTATGACGGGTTATAGTAGTAGAGAGAGTTACAGGAAAGCCGAGATCCCGAAGGGTTGGTATATTGCCTTTCAATGTATTAAAAGCCTCATGGCCCCTCAAAAAGTCATGGTTGGTTTGCAAACCATCCACGCTCACTTGAAAATGCAGACGGTCTTTGGGAAGCTTGCTTAACCATTTTTTTGCCTGCGATATAAGTGTCAGATTGGTTAAAACGACAACATGGGTATGAGGTAATTGAAGGATATCTTGAACAGTTTTGCTAAAAGCTTTCGATATAAATGGTTCCCCACCTGTAATAAAAAAGATCCGGCATCCCAGTGCATGGGACTCATGAATGATTTTTTCACACTCTACCTGTTTCAGTTCCTCCTTTACACAAGGCGCAGATTTAAACATGCAATGTTTACATTCCATATTGCATTGATTGGTGATATGAATCCAACATTCCTTTAGACGGTCAAGGATTAATTTATCAGAGCGGGATTGATATTTAGTCCCCGTCGGTCCATCAATCCTATTCAACAGGTTTTTGATTTCAGGGGTTGTTTTTCCATTTTTCAACCACTCTGTTAATAGCAGATCCCCTGCTTGATTGGGTATAAACCAGTCAGGAACATCCGGGCGAATATAAAGTGGTACGTTGTTGTATTCTATCCGTTTCCATTCATTCATCGATTTATTATCCATTCACATATCCTCGCCTTGATACTATTTTAATCCCGGAATTCCCGGAATCATGCCCCGAAATCGATTTTTTTGGTACAAATTTATATTTCCGCCTTAAATTCTATTTTTTCGTTATCCAATGTTGACTCAATCACCTTATGTACTCCATGCCCTGGATTTGGCTCCTTAAAAATTCTTACTAACTGATATTTAGATAAAATTTTCAGGTCATTATTTAGGCTTACAGGTGTGCGCTGCATCTCAGACATTAACTCGGAAAAAAAAACTCTTCTTTTTTTTCGTAAATATTGAACCAATCGTGTTCTCTCCGGCTTAAGAATAGCCATTAAATCAAAAGGGTCTACCCAAATAATATTTTTTTTTCTTTCCCTCATCAATTTCTTTTGCTGTCTCTTGGGCTGAAGCAAAAAAATCGGATATTAATCCTGCTTTCAGTTCAACATTCATTTTATGAACTCCTTAATTTCTTTTTCAAAACGACCAACCAAATTTGGGGAAATTCCGGGAATTCCGGGAATCCGAATCCCCCGTCCCCCGGAATCCCTTGGAATCCTTTGAATCCCTTAATCCCTTAATCCCTCAATCCCTCAATCCCTCGAATCCCCGTGTCCCCGGAATCCCCAGGTGGGTCTCCACGGCCATACGATCGTGCAAAATGCGGATAATTTCAATAGCGGTAGATTTTTGGCGATAGAAAATTAAATGCCGTCCTACACGATAAACCCGATAGCCCTTCCGAATATCATCCCGAGCATTCCCTAAATGAGGCTGCTCAGCCAAAATATGAAAGCTTTCATCAAGTTTTGAAAGATAAATGTTGCGTTGCTCACGGCCCCAAGATTTTAATGTAAAACGGCCAATAGATTTAAGATCTTCAAGGGATTTTGCACTAAGACGAAAGACTGGCATTAACTCGCACCTTCTTGGTCGAGTTCCTTAAACAGTCCATCCAATGAATACTCGACAAATCCACTTTCTTCACCTTCAATTAATGCACGTCGCAAA
>JAERRQ010000099.1 GCA_016735355.1 Desulfobacterales bacterium
TCCATCCTTTTTTTTCACCGATAAGGCCAAGATCCTTGATCCAGGACTCGGCGCATGCATTTCTACACCCCGAAACACCTATTTTAAACTTGGACGGCATTTTTGTTCCGTGATATACTTCATCCAGTTTCATACCAAGTCCAACGGCATCCTGCTTGCCCAGCTTGCAAAAAGTTGTTCCAGGGCAAAACTTGATGCTGCGTACGCACAGGCCAACCGCCGCGCCGGGTGACAATTCCAGATCTTTCCAGACGTTATCGAGATCTTCTTCCTTAAGCCCCACAATGGCGACCCGGGCCGCGCTTGTCAGCTTTATGGCGGCGGCATTATATTTATCAGACACATCAGCAATCTTTCTTAACATTGCGGGTGTGCATAATCCTCCCGGTATATGAGGTACAATTGCATAAGTTTGACCATCTCTTTGCACCAGGGCTCCCTTTTCCAGCAAATCTTTCTTCTTCTCCACTTTTTCTCCTTTCGGCCGTTTATAGTTGGTCACAAAAAATCACTTTATACTATTTTTTCAATTGATATATAGTGTTTAGATATCAAGAAACATGCCATGATTCGGCAATATTTTAAAAATATATAGAATTAATATTGATAACAAATAGTTATGGGAGGGTCATGGGTGTGATTTCAGATCAACCAACCGCAATGCCGGCAATCATGTCAGGGCAAATATGTATCGTGAAGTAATTATACACTAACAGTTTAATATCATAACATTATGTTGTCATAAAAAAATAAGGGAAATTTGTCGGAATATTTCAAAACAACAGATTACAGCTGCAATACTTTTTACGAATGTAAACAGTCTTTTTCTTTTTATATTAAACAATTATATCGAGTGCCGTTAAGGTGAAAAGGTGCCGGGGGATTTGAAAAAATGTCTCAACAAAAATGTCTCAACCTATCCATGAAACACAAGTGTCTCATGAAACGTATTAATTCTGTAACTGTTCACGGTTGTCGGTTAACGGTTGAATCGAAATACAAACTTAATACGAGACTATGACTCGTCATTTGAATTTAAAGCACGGTAACCTACCTTATAAATCAATTATTCATAATCGAATAGACGTACTGCTTTGTTGATTTTGCCTTTTTAAGAAAACCGTAAACTGTAAACCGTAAACCGTGAACGGTTACTTAATTCTTTTGTTGAAAAAGCGATGAAAGAATATGGCGTATAAGTGTAACACGCCCCTTTATTCTTTACGTATGTGAAAAGTTTTTATTTATCCATACTGTGATAATTCTGCAAAACGGTTTTACAGATATCAAAACAAGAATTACTGCTCCTGCAAACTGCAGCCATGGGGGAAGCATCTCAGATGCTTTTCCGATAATTGCCTGGGGAGATATATTCATAAGAATGTAAATTTGATCAATCACCAAGCCGAAAGCAACTGAAAAGAGTGCAATTGTCGTGAGATAAATTATTAATGTCTTTTTTCCAAGAATTCCAGTCAAAACAGTCAAGGATGTAATATTTGTTGCAGGACCGGCAAGGAGAAAAACAAGTGCGGCGCCCGGGCTGACGCCCTTCATTATCAATGCGGCTGCAACGGGTGTTGAAGCAGTCGCACAGATATAAAGGGGTATGCCTATCAGCAGCATCAGCAGCATTGATGCCGGCCCTCCCCCAAGGAAGCGGCTTATCAACTCATCCGGTATAAGAGCCGTAATAAATCCGGCGATAAGCAGCCCGGCAAAAAACCAGCCTGCCAGATCATCCCATACATCTGTAAAAGCATAAACCATTGCTGAAAACACTTTTTGTATCAAACCGTTATCCTGGCCAGTATCAAGGGAACAGCAACCAGCACAGCAAGCTCCTGCAGATGCCACGATAGGCAATCGTGTTAATGATTGTTTGTTTTTTGAGTAGTGAAAAATGTTTTCAATTACCCCGGCGGAAATGGCCATAAAAAAGGCAGCCACGGGTCTGGCAATCGTCAGCAGCGGGTCAAGCAGGGCATAAGAGACGGCAATTGAATCAACCCCGGATTCCGGTGTTGAAATCAGAAAAGCAGCTGTTGCGCCGCTGTTGGCCCCTTGTTTTTTTAGTGACACCGCGGCAGGTAAAACACCGCATGAACAAAGAGGAAGGGGAATTCCCAGGAGCGCGGCTTTTAAGACAGAACTGAAACGCCCTTGTCCAAGATGCTTTGAGATTGCTTCAGGGCTCAGACAGAGACTGAGCAGTCCGCTGAAAAAAAGCCCGCCAAGGATATAGATTGATGAATCAAGCAGAAGATCCGTGGTAGAAGCATATACTTTGATAAAAAATTCAATCATCGAATTCCTCCGTTCTATTCACGTATATGGGTCACGTATATGGGCAAGACCTATTTCAAGAAGTTCCTCCACATGCTCGTCATCTAATGAGTAATAAAGAACCTGGCCTGCTCTTCTTTTTTTTACGAGAGCAAGATCCCTGAGCCTCCTTAATTGGTGTGATACGGCCGACTCCGTCAGGCCCGTAAATGCAGCCAGATCGCATACGCACATCTCATTATCCCTGAGAGCCATAAGCATTTTCAGGCGTGTGGGATCTCCCAGCATCTTGTACATCATTGACATAACTTCGAGTTCTTTGAAGGGAATTGCTTGTTGTTTTGCATATAAAACCCTCTCGAGATGAATCATGCGCACATTGCAAAGGTCTTTGTTTATCCGATTTTGAAACTGATTTTTTTCATCCATATTAATTTCCTGTTATTATCTTTGATCATATGTTCATATATAATACAAACCTCAAAAATTGTCAACCGTAAAAAACATTCCGGTTCATCACGGATTATTCTGAAATCCCTGTTCCGCAAATACTTGCAGCTTAAAGTTTCGGAGATTTTTGCAAACAAAACTCTACAAATTATATTTCTGAGGTTTTATTTATACATTAAGGAAAATATCCCTTGATTTTTTGTTCAGAAAAAGAAATAAAAAGAACATCTTTTTTTTTGCCGTCACCTTCTTTATTACGGAGAGATGTCCGAGCTGGCTGAAGGAGCACGACTGGAAATCGTGTGTGCTGTTTATAGCAGTACCGAGGGTTCGAATCCCTCTCTCTCCGCCAAAAAAAACAGCCTTGTGAATTCCTGTAAAATACGGAATATTTTTTTATGTCCTATCTTGTCCTTGCTCGTAAGTACCGGCCTCAAACTTTTGACCAGGTTATCGGACAAAATCATGTCACACAGACCCTAACCAATGCCATTGCACAAAATCGTGTTCACCACGCAATCCTCTTTGCCGGACCAAGAGGCACCGGCAAGACAACCATTGCACGCATATTGGCCAAGGCGATGAACTGCAAAAACGGGCCGGTTGTATCTCCCTGTAACACTTGTAGATCGTGCCGTGAAATCACTTTGTCCGGCGCGGCGGATGTATTTGAAATTGACGGGGCATCAAACAACTCTGTCGACCAGATCAGGGAGCTGCGCGAAAATATTAAATATATGCCCGCGCACAGTCTGTATAAAATATATATCATAGATGAAGTCCACATGCTTACACTGTCAGCCTTTAATGCCCTCCTGAAGACCCTGGAAGAGCCGCCTGCGCATGTTATGTTCATGTTTGCCACTACTGAACCGCACAAAATTCCGATAACCATATTGTCAAGATGCCAGAGACACGATTTCAGACGGATAAATGCCGAAGCTATTGCCGGACATATGCAGAAACTGTGCGAGGATGAAGGGGTAAACATAGCCATAGAAAGTCTTGGGCTCATAGCGCGTGAAGCAGGCGGAAGCATGCGGGATGCCTTGAGCCTGCTTGACCAGGTTATGGCGGCCGGTCATGGGGATATATCCCATGGCCAGGTAATCAATATCCTGGGAGTTGTCGACAGGAAGATAATTTTTGAAATTTCAGATGCTGTTATGCGCGGCGATCTCTCTATATTGCTTGATATTCTGGATGAACTTTACGATTATGGGCATGATATGAAAAAATTATATGCCGATATAGTTGAACATTTCCGGAATATGCTTGTAGCCAAAATAGGAAAAAAAGTAAACAAGCTGGTTGATCTTCCGGTACACGAACTGGAAATGATATCAGGGCAGGTAAAAGGAGTATCTGCAACATATTTAAACCAGGTTTTTGATATACTGTTTCAGGAAGAGTCGATTGTAAGATACTCGGACAGACCGAAACTGTCGATCGAGATGGCATTTATCAGGATTTTACAGGTTAAGCCTGCTTTGCCCATAGAGCTTCTGATCCAAAAACTGGATGACTTAATAAGTAATCCGGGTGACCTGCCGCCAAATGAATTGGATGAAATCTATAAAGCAAAGATAGATCATCACACTGAAAATAATTTATACCGGGAAAAAGAGCCTGAGGCGCAGCATGATTCCGAGGCAAATGTCCCGCACGTCCAACCTGTTAAACCTGCGCAACGCAGCGGTGATGATCATTTTCAGAATATTGAAAACAGTTGGAAAAAAATTTGTAATGCTCTTTCGTCCAAACATCCTGCGCTTTGCGCTCATTTGAAAAATTCTTCAATAAAAAAAATGAATGGGCAGGGCCTTGAAATATCAGTTAATGGTAATAATTATAACTACAAAACAGTTTCCCAGGAAAAAAATCTGTCAATTATACGGAAAGCGTGTCAGGATTGTTTTGGAGATCAAACGGAAATTAAAATCAGAGCTGGAAATAGTAAGGAAAATAATTCAGATAAAATCATGGGGTCGGAGCATTTGCGACAAGAGGCATTAAACCATCCGCTGATAAATGATATTACTGAGATTTTTAGCGCTAAAGTTTTAGAAGTAAAACTTTTACAGGAGGTATTTGAATGAAGGGTATGGGAAATATGATGAAGCAGGCACAGAAGCTTCAGTCACGTATTGCTAAAATGCAAGAAGAGCTGGCAGACAAGACCGTAGAAACCACTTCCGGAGGAGGAATGGTAAAAGTGGCGGCAAATGGCAAGCAGCAGATTATATCGATTCAGATAGAAAAAGAGGTTGTGGATCCTGATGATGTGGAAATGCTGGAAGATCTGATTCTGGCGGCCGTAAATGATGCCTTGACAAAATCCCAGGAAATGGTTGCGTCAGAGATGGGCAAAATTACCGGAGGTCTTAACATACCTGGTTTGACATAAAGATGAATTACTATCCTTTGTCAATACGTAATCTGATAAAAAATATTACCAAACTGCCGGGAATAGGCCAAAAAACTGCTGAACGTCTTGCAATGCATATATTGCATGCACCCCGTCGGGAGGCTGAACTTCTTGCTGGCAGTATTCTTGATGTTAAGAATAAAGTAAAAAAATGTTCATTATGTTTTGCTCTAAGTGATGACGGTATCTGTAATATCTGCGGCAATCCTGCCAGAAATGCAGGAGTATTGTGCATTGTCGAGAATGTTGCCGATATGGCAGCTATAGAAAAATCAGGTTCTTTTAACGGGCTCTATCATATTCTGGGAGGTGTTTTGTCCCCAATGGATGGAATCGGGCCTGAAAATATCAGAATCGGTGAACTTGTAAACCGGGTCGGCCAGGCTGCAATCAAAGAAGTGGTAATTGCCACCAGCACCAGTGTCGAGGGGGATGCGACAGCATCCTACCTGGCGCAACTTCTTCAAAAATATCAAATAAAAATAACCAGAATTGCCTCAGGCGTGCCGATTGGAGGCGAGCTTAAATATGTTGATCAGGTTACCATGAAGAGAGCAATGGAAACAAGACATACTGTCTGAACAACAGTTTTCGGTTGACGGTTGATTATTAGGAGTATATGAATTTAGATGAAACCTTCAGATATTTTTAATTGCACCAAATGCGGTGATTGCTGCAAGGGTTATGGGGGCGCTTTTGTTACTCCTGATGATATAAAAGCTATTTCAGGTTACCTTAACGCCGAGCCTGAGCATTTCATTGAAAAATTTTGTCAAATTTCCGGGGGAAAGCCTCTGATTGCCCAGGGTGAGAATGGCTACTGTATTTTCTGGGATGAAGTATGCACGATTCACCCTGTTAAACCACGCATGTGCAAAGAGTGGCCGTTTATCAAAGCTTTGCTTTTGGATATAGAAAACTGGCACATTATGGCAAGCTTATGCCCCGGAATACGCACAGATATTCCTATAGATATTGTGCAGGACTATGTGAAAAAACAACATTCAAAAGGTTAATCTGATGTTATCATGATAGGCGTTTTTGATTCAGGTATAGGGGGGCTTACAGTTGTCAGAGCATTGCTTGACCAAGTTCCGGGATATGACATCGTTTATTTTGGCGACACAGCGCGTACCCCATACGGAAGCAAGAGTCCTGATACGGTAATCGGATACGCCCTTGAGAATACGGAATTCCTTTTAGATAAAGGAGCACAACTCATAGTAGTGGCATGCAACACAGCCTCAAGTGTTGCTTTTGAAAATATAACGGCGAAATATGATGTTCCTGTTTTCGAGGTAATTACACCTGCGGTGGAAGTGTCAATTAAAAATTCCCGCAACCTTAAAATAGGCATTATTGGTACAAGGGCAACAGTAAGCAGCGGCGCTTATGAAAAAAAAATAAGGGCGGTCAAACCTGCTGCAAAAATATATTCAAATGCCTGCCCTCTTCTGGTTCCGCTTGTGGAGGAAGGGTGGTTCAATAAACCCGAAACCGTTATGATTATCAAAAAATATTTACATCCTTTAAAGGTCAGGCAGATAGATACCCTTGTTTTAGGTTGCACACATTACCCATTACTAAAGAATACCATACAAAGAAAAATCGGCAAAAGAGTTTTTATAGCCGATTCTTCCTTGGCAGTTGCAAGGGAAATTAAAAAATTTTTATCCGAACATCCCGGGGTCGAGCAAAAAATCAGTAAAAAAGGATTAACAAAATTTTTTGTTTCTGATATTACCCCACAGTTTGAAAAAACAGCAAGAATGATCTTGAAAAAGGATATACAGTTAATCCATATAAAACCATAAAAGACTGGTCCCCGGAGTCTGCCATGCTTGATAACGAAAATTGCCAGATAGATACAATACTTGATACAATACTTATAGTGGATGATAATCCTGTAAATAGCAAACTGATCAAAGTAATAATAGAAGCCGCCGGATATAAAACATGCTGTGCAAAAAACGGCCTGGAGTGCCTTGACAAGGTTAATGAATGCCTCCCGGATCTTATCTTGCTTGATATTGACATGCCGGTAATGAATGGTATAGATGCCTGTAAATATTTAAAAAAGCAACCAGAGACAGAGGGAATTCCGGTAATTTTTGTGACGGCAAATATAGATGATAATATTCTGAAGGAGGCTTTTAACTCAGGCGGCACAGACTACGTACGCAAACCTGTTAACCAAATTGAGCTGTTAGCAAGAATTAAAACAACATTGGATAGCCGGAGATTTCACAGGGAACGTCTGGAAAAAGAAAAACTTGCCGGTGTGATTGAAATGGCAGGCGCGATATGCCATGAAATTAATCAGCCATTACAGTCTATATATGCCTATTGTGAGACCGTAACCCTTGACGGGCAAATGGAAAAACAGGTTTATGATTATTTTTCTAATATATATGAACAAATTAAGAGAATAGCGAAAATAACAAAAAAAGTTAGTCGCATAAAAAAATATGAGAGTCGTGACTACCTGCCGGGATGCAAGATAGTTGACATAGAGAAGGCCTCGGAGTATATTAGGTGATATGAAACGGTATGCAACTGGTTGGTTTCTCATGCTATTTGAATTGAGATAATTTGTTATAGTTAATATATGAGTAAGGAGGTAGCATGAAGACAAAAACACAACTTTCGGAAAGTTTAGAGGATTATTTAGAAATCATCCTTGCTCTGGAGAAGATAAATAAAGTCGCCAGAACAAAGGATATTGCCGAGAAAATGGGGGTACAGAGAAGTACTGTTACGGGCGCATTAAAAAGCCTCAGTGAAAAAGGAATGATTAATTATGAGCCATACAGTTTTATCACATTAACCAAAAAAGGTGCCAAAATTGCAAAAGATGTTACGCGGCGCCACACAATCCTAAAGGATTTTCTATACAGAGTTTTACAACTTGATGATAAGAATGCCGACAACACAGCCTGCCGTATGGAACATGCAATGGACAAGAAGTCTTTTGAAAGATTGGTTCAGTTTATCGACTTTCTTGACACCTGCCCGAAAACAAGTTTTAACTGGAAGGAAACTTTTCTTAATTTCCGCGAAGGGAAGGAGCCGGACAGGGAGGCGTGCCGCAAGTGCCTTACGGAATTCATAGCAAGTAGTCCAAAACAAAAACAATAACTCTACCTGTTATAGACTTTAACAGCCATTGTTTTATACTGCAGCAGGTTTAATCTGAAATAGAACCCTTTTTGCGCCATTAATTTATCATGCGTTCCTGTTTCTATTATCCGTCCTTTATGAAGCACTAAAATCCTGTCTGCATTGCGCGCTGTTGAAAGCCTATGCGCTATCACGATAGAG
>JAERRQ010000125.1 GCA_016735355.1 Desulfobacterales bacterium
ACTAACTAGCATCCCCTATGGAGGGGAGAGGATAACTACTCTCTGGTGGTCACTAACTAGCATCCCCTATGGAGGGGGAGAGGATAACTATATTCCCGGTGTAGGAATGTGGCTGCAAAAATTAATCAAAGGAGGGGCGGAGCTCGGACCGGAGTCTCTAAAAACCTTTTTCACACTGCATTCGGCAATTGTCCCTGCATGTCTTATCATGCTCATGCCCTTTCATTTCTGGCGCGTGCGAAAGGCCGGCGGAGTGGTCACACCCCGTTTTTTACGAGAAGAATCCGAAACCGCTGTCAGAAAAGTTCCTACTATCCCGGATCTAATACTTCGTGAACTGGTGGTCGCACTGGTTTTAATCGCTTTTATCCTGGTCTTGTCCATTATATTAAACGCACCGTTGGAAGATAAGGCGAATCCGGGGCTCAGTCCCAATCCGGCCAAGGCCCCCTGGTATTTTCTGGGTATGCAGGAACTGCTTTTGCACTTTCACCCTTTGTTTGCCGTTTTCATTATCCCGATCTTTGTTATAGGCTTCTTAATCTTTTTGCCGTATTTAAAATATGATTCAGATATGACAGGTTCCTGGTTCATATCTCAAAAGGGACGCCGGATGGCGATGGTTTCCGCTATTTGTGCTGTGATCGCAACACCCATATGGATTATAGCAGACGAATTTTTCATTGATTTTACTACCTGGCTACCGGGTCTACCGGCAGTAATCAGCAATGGTTTGCTGCCGGTTGCTATTGTGGCAGCGGTAGTTATCGGCTTTTATCTGCTTATGAAGAAAAAATACGCAGCCACAAATAACGAGGCTATCCAGGCTGTATTTGTTTTGCTGCCGGTTTCATTCATCATTTTGACACTTACCGGCATATGGTTCAGGGGGCAGGGGATGGCGTTGACATGGCCGTAGAAGTTGGGGCTTATACCATGACGCCTAAGTGGCAAATTAGATAACGTCTAAAAGGAGCATGCGGGAATACCGTTTATGCCAGATAATACAAAAACAAAAGAATCTGAAATTGAACCATCCAGAAGATCGTTTTTGACAAAACTCTGGATAGGCCTCGGCTTTATTGCCCTGATTGAATTTATATGGGTACTGATTGCTTTCCTGAGGCCACGCAAGCCCAAAGTGAGTGAAGCAAATGCGGAGGCCATTATCACTGCCGGACCGGTCGAAGGTTTTGCTCCGGGTTCTGTCACCGCCTTTGTCAGAGGCCGCTTTTACCTCTCACGATTAGAAGACGGAGGCTTTCTGGCGTTGTCACGAAAGTGCACCCATCTGGGATGTACGGTCCCCTGGATTGAAAAAAAAAACAAGTTTGAATGTCCCTGTCATGCATCGGCCTTTGATATCACCGGAAATGTCATCAGCCCCCCTGCACCTCGGGCTCTGGATATATATAAGGTTTTCATTGAAAACAATATCGTTAAAGTGGATACCGACAAATTGATCAAACGCAGCGATTTTCGCGCTGAGCAAGTTACATATCCTAAGTAAAAACAATGACTAACTGGAAAATAACCGGCATTATAGCAACAATCGTTATTATTCTCTCAATACCGTTATACACTTTAAAGACAAAATACATCCGATCTTTGTCCGATAGTCTACCTTCGTACCAGGTTTCCACGTTTGTAGGCAGTAAAAAATGCATGGACTGCCACAAAAAGGAATACGACAAATGGCTCAATTCGCATCACGACCTGGCAATGGATGTGGCCAATGAAAAAACGGTTCTTGGAGACTTTGATAATGCCGTCTTTGAATATTTTGGAGTGACGTCCCGCTTCTACCGCAAGGACGGACGGTTCTTTGTTCATACCCAGGGACCGGACGGCAAAATGGGCGAGTTTGAAATAGAATATACCTTCGGTGTTGATCCCCTGCAGCAGTACTTGGTTCCCTTTCCCGGCGGCCGCCTGCAGTGCCTGCCCATGGCCTGGGATGTTAAAAAAAAGAAGTGGTATCACCTCTATCCGGATGAACCAATCGACCCGGGGGATTGGCTGTACTGGACCAATGCAGGTCAAAACTGGAACGGCATGTGTGCCGAGTGTCATTCCACGGATCTGAAAAAGAATTACGATATCAAATCCGATTCTTACCAAACCACATGGTCGGATATCGATGTCGGTTGTGAGGCCTGCCATGGGCCCGGCTCTCGCCATGTAGAGTGGGCCCAGCTACCGGATATGGCCAGGCCCCAGTTAATTGAAAACTATGAGCTTGCGGTGAAAACCTCCCAAATCAGCTCTCGGGAATTGGTAGAGTTGTGCGCACCGTGTCACTCCCGCCGCGCTGCTTTGGGAGATTACACACATTCGGAGCCTGATTTGCTGGACAGCCTGTTACCACAGTTATTAAATGAAGGCCTGTATTTTCCCGACGGACAGATCATAGATGAAGTATATGTGTATGGATCATTTACACAGAGCAAGATGTATGACAGGGATGTGCGCTGCAGCGATTGTCATGACGCCCATAGTTTGAAA
>JAERRQ010000249.1 GCA_016735355.1 Desulfobacterales bacterium
TAAAGCTTTTTTATGGACGTCCCTGCTTTCCCCTAATTTTTGTAATTGACTCGGTAAGAATCATAACGTATCTTTTATATCATAATATACGTTATTGATTGCAGGGAGATTTTTACCGTGCAATCAAAATTAACATTAAGATTGGATGCCAAGTCTTATTAAATCAGCCAAACGATCATCCAGAAGGCAGCCTGCCATGCTGGAGCAGAATATATTACCACAAGGGATATTTCAGGATTGAAAAAATCCGGACTTCAGGTATATACCCCTTGTGAATTTATTAACATGCTGAAAGCACTAAATCTTCAAAGAGCCAAAATGACTGAAGCTTTTAAATTAAAAGGAGGCGATTTATGGACACAATTTTAAGAATAGATATGGGCGCCAATGGAGGTCCCAAAGCCCACGAAAAACCTCTGGGTGAATATGCAGGCATCGGCGGACGCGCCATGACATCGGCAATTATCGCCAGAGAGGTGCCGCCTTTGTGCCATCCCTTGGGGGAAGATAATAAGCTGGTTTTTGCTCCGGGACTTTTAAGCGGTTCGGCGGCGGCCATGTCAGGACGAATTTCGGTTGGCTTCAAGAGTCCTCTTACAGGCGGAATAAAAGAGTCGAATTCAGGCGGCCAGCCCTCACAGATGATTGCCAGGCTGGGATATGCCGCGATTGTGCTGGAAGGCAAACCAAAGGACGATACAATATATAAAATTATAATTAACAAGGATGGCGCGGATATAGTGCCTGATAACAGTCTGAAAATGCTGGGTAATTATGATCTGGTCGGAAAGATAAAAAAAGAATGCGGCGACAAGATCGCCTGTATCTCAATCGGGCCGGCCGGAGAAATGAAAATGGCGGCCGCTTCGGTGGCTTTCACGGACATGGAAATGAGGCCTACCCGGCATGCCGGCCGCGGCGGGGCAGGGGCTGTCATGGGTTCCAAGGGCGTCAAGGTTATTGTAGTAGATGACACCGGAACAACCACAAGAACTCCGGCA
Organism: Desulfobacterales bacterium; assembly: GCA_016735355.1. Taxonomy (GTDB): domain Bacteria; phylum Desulfobacterota; class Desulfobacteria; order Desulfobacterales; family BuS5; genus BuS5. The sequence continues at coordinate 1,002 of JAERRQ010000249.1, forward strand.
GATCCTGAGAAGTTCAAAAAAGCCAATCAGGTTTTTGTGCAGGGATTAAAAAAACATCCTGTTACAGGCGAAGGACTGCCTGCTTACGGAACCAATGTTTTGACCAACGTTGTTAATGAAGCCGGCGCTTATCCTACCCGTAATTTTACGTCCGGAAGGTTTGAAACCTGCTCCAGAATCAGTGGTGAAACCCAGGCGGAAACAGAGACCGCCCGTGGCGGTCTTGCCACTCACGGCTGCCATAAAGGATGCGTAATACGATGTTCAGGTGTTTATAATGATAAAGACGGCAACTTTCTTACCAAACAACCGGAATATGAAACAGTCTGGGCCCACGGCGGGAATTGCGAGATAGACGATCTGGATGCCATCGCAATGCTGGACCGGCTGGATGATGATTTTGGCCTGGATACTATCGAGATGGGTGCCGCAATTGGAGTTGCCATGGAAGCAGGGTTGGCAAAATTCGGGGATTCCGAGGCCGCCATCAGTCTTCTTAAAGAGGTAGGAAAAGGCACGCCTTTAGGCCGCATTCTTGGAAACGGCGCCGCAATTACCGGCAAGGTGTTCGGTGTGGAGCGGGTGCCTGTTGTAAAAGGCCAGTCAATGCCTGCTTATGATCCCCGTGCGGTTCAGGGCCAGGGGGTAACATATGCCACCAGCCCAATGGGTGCTGATCATACCGCCGGATATGCCGTGGCCACCAATCTTCTTGGCGTTGGAGGGAGCGTTGATGCCTTAAAGCCGGAAGGACAGGTCGAGCTTTCCAGGAATCTTCAAATCGCCACAGCCTCTATTGACTCAACCGGGATGTGTCTTTTTATTGCTTTTGCAATTCTTGATCAGCCGGAAACATTCCAGGCTTTTATTGATTTGATAAACGGTTTTACAGGACAAAACCTGACAGCAGATGATATTACAGCTCTGGGCAAATCGATTCTGAAGAAGGAGAGAGATTTTAATGCAAGGGCGGGATTCACCTCCAAGGATGATCGGCTGCCCGATTATTTCATAAAAGAGAAATTTGCTCCCCATGATGTGCGATTTGAAGTTACCGACGAGGAACTTGACCAGGTTTTTAACTGGTAAGTGACGTAGAGTCTGACAGAATGGCCAAAGAGATTGACCGCACCCTTTATTTTATTCTTCGGGATGAATTGATTCCAGGATTTTTCCCCCTACTCGAGCAGGGATTCAGCCTAAGAGTGCTTGTGGGGTGCAGCATCAGGGATCTACTTTGCGGACAGCTCGGTTTACAGGGCGAATACCTTGATAACAGAATCCAGACACTTTTTCTTAATGGCAAGACAGTGGATGATGTTGATTCTACATTTGTCAATGATGGTGCAGTGCTTGCCCTTTCCGCTGCAATGCCTGGTGTCATGGGTGCCTGCTTAAGAAAGGGCGGCTTATATGCGCCTATGCGAAGTAATATATCTTTGAAAAAGAGAGCTGGTGATATTACCAGACAATATGGGCAAGTGGTCATTAAGCTCTTTAATCTGGTTCTCAAAGAACTTGGCCCTGTTTTTCTTGAAGATGGTATTCTGACGTGTGGTGATAAGGTGCTGGAACTATTGAGTAAAAGGCAGGATGAATTTCGTACCGGGATCAGTTCTGTAAGGCTGGCAGATGAAGATATCGATTTTGATGACCTGCTTAAAAAGGACTGTTTAAAAGGACTGGGGGGGAGCAGAATAGTTTTTTTTAAACTGGCTAAGGCGTCCATATGATTGTGTCGTAGAAAATGACGGATTACGACAAAACATATTTCGAATTTGTACCCGATCGTTGCTTTTAGGCGGCCTTGTTTTTTCATCTATTTAAAAGGGTTGCCTTAGAAAAGAGGAGTTAAAATGGGGCTATCAGAAGGTTTAAAGTATAATTTGCGTGGTCTATGGTTCGGTATAAAAAAACCGAAGCTTTTGTTACTGGGAATTATCCGTTTTGTGGCAGTCATTATTATTACCATTCTGGCGGCAAGCCTGATCCTTGTGTATCATAAGGAATTGCTTGGCCTTATCTGGGATCAACCAGAAAGTTATTGGATTCTCTGGCTCTGGTACCTGTTATCCTGGCTTGTTACCTTTTTTTTGGTGGTTGTATCGGGGGTACTTTCATATCTTTTAGCACAGATTCTGTTCAGCGTTATCATTATGGACTATATGTCCAGGATAACGGAAAAAATATTAACCGGTAATTTAAAAGAAGAGACAAAGCTGCCGGTCTTTCAGATGTTGCTCTATCTGATCAAACAGGAAATTCCTAGAACATTTTTGCCGGTTTTGCTTTCCATGGCACTCATGATTTTGGGCTGGCTGACTCCGGCGGGGCCTTTAATTGCGATTTTTTCATCTTGTTTGGCGGCAATATTTCTTGCCTGGGATAACACTGATTTAGTGCCTGCCAGACGTATATTTTCCTTCAAGGAGCGATTTAAATTTTTATATAGGAATATTTTTTTTCATTTAGGTTTCGGGCTCCCCTTTTTGATACCGGGCCTGAATCTCCTCTTTCTATCCTTTGCGCCTGTCGGTGCTACTATCTATTATTGTGAAAAACATGATTCTCCTTCTCAGCCTTGAATTTAGTCTTGAAATTAGTCCTGGAATTAGTTTTCGGGAACTTTTCTGCGCAGGTATTGTCTAAAGTAAATGATAGAGATTAATAGATCAAGACGTTCCTATCTTTCCGATGCTGAGCTTATAAAAGCATTCCAGACCGGGGATAAAGATGTCTTTGATGAACTGGTAATCAGGTATAAGGATAGAATCGTCAACCTCTGTTACAGGTTCCTTGGTGATTATCAGGATGCCTGCGATACGGCCCAGGATGTTTTTATTAAGGCCTTTGAGGCATTGGTGAAGTTTCGTTTTAAATCCTCATTTTATACCTGGATTTATCGCATAGCGGTTAATACCTGCAACAACAGGCTCAAGTCTTTGGAATTCAGGTTTAAAAAAATGATTAAGCGGACCGGCAATCCTGGAAGCAGAGGCAATGTTTCCTTGTCCTGCTCGGAGGAATCTTTTTCACCGGCACTAAGACTTGAAAAGAAAGAGCGCTCAATCTTGATTGCCAGGGCAGTCGATTCTTTGTCCGGCTTGAAAAAGACAGTTCTTATTCTTCGTGATATTGAAGGACTTGCCTATGATGAGATTTCTAAAATAACAGGTTTAAAACCAGGAACGGTTAAGTCGAAACTGGCAAGGGCAAGGGCGGATTTAAGAAAAAAGCTTAAGAGTGTATTATAAGATGGGATGTGCAAAAATAAGACGGAACTTGTCAGGATATATTGAAAATGAGCTTGATGCGAATACTATGAACATAGTGGAACAGCATCTATTCTCCTGCAATAAATGCAAAGAGGCCTTTAATTCTATGCACATTCTTGTTCAAGATTTGTCGGTTATGGAAAGTGTCAAGGCCCCGGATGATTTTCTCGACAGGCTCCACGACCGCATAAAAAAAGATTCCGGCTTCAACCGACTGGCCCGAAAGCTGTTTCTCCCTCCCATGATTAAGGTTCCATTTCAGTTTGCCGCCGCCGCGGCAATGGCTGTTTTGATTTTTTTCATTGTGCATACACCGGCAATAAAAGATGAAATGAAATCCGTTTCGACTGTTATGCATGCCGAAAAAAAAGCGGCTGTTGCAAAAGATAAAGTTGACAAAGACAGGCCGGTTGCCGGGCATGCTTCTATACCTGTAGAATCGGAGGCGGTGGATGAGAAACCGGCATTAACTATTGAACTTGCCCTGCTGCTGAATAAACAAACCCCGCCGGCCCGTAATGTTGTGCAGTCTTTTATGGAACGTAAGGCTGAGTCCGGAAAAGGAGACCTGAAATCCGGCAAACGCATTTCTTCAGATACTGATGCGGCAGCCCCTGCGGCTTTGCACAGTATTCCGACTTCGGCTATATCTGTTGGTGATATAAATAAAATAGTCCATAGAGTTCAGGGAAGAATCCTTGCTGTTGAATATAACAAAGAGAAGAACAGCCCGGAGCTGCTTATGGCTGAAATACCTGCAAACAAGTATGGTTCTTTTTTAAAGGAGCTTCGAAAGTTAGGCAAGTTCCTTTCCCCCCCGCCTTCCATTCCCGCCAAGAAACCGTCGCTTATGCAAATAGAGGTAAAATTCCTCTCTCCATGACAAAGATCAAATTCGTTCAACACACAGAGCAAAACAAAAAAATGGAACTTTTTCCCTCTTGGTTTGTCTAAAGAATTAAAATGTCTGTTATGACAAGCAACAAACCAAAAACAGGAGGATTTACAATGGGAAAAAGAAAAATAATACCACTGATATTTGTTTTTGCTCTTATGGGTATAATTGCGGCACAATCTGCGGCCGTTCCCGCACAAGAGGTGGACAAGACATTGTCCCCATATTTTTTTGTTAATACGGATGAACCCGGAATAGATCGCCTTCCTTTAAAATCTACTTCAGTAGATGTGGATATCTCCGGAGTAATAGCCGATGTTAAAGTAACCCAGGTTTACAAAAACGAAGGCCGAAGACCTATTGAAGCTGTTTATCTGTTCCCGGCGTCTACAAGAGCGGCGGTATACGGCATGAAGATGACCATAGGGGAGCGGACGATTGTCGCAAAGATCAGTGAACGGGATGAAGCCAGGCGGAAGTACGAGGCTGCCAAAAATGCGGGCCGGTCGGCTTCCCTGCTGGAGCAGCAGAGACCCAACGTTTTCCAGATGAATGTGGCCAATATTTTGCCTTCCGACATTATAAAGGTTGAACTCAGATATACCGAACTCCTGATTCCGGTTGACCGGATATACGAGTTTGTTTATCCCACGGTAGTCGGGCCGCGATACTCTGATAAAAGGGCAGGGGAGAGGAATGCCTTGGAGCAATGGGTGGAAAATCCTTATCTCCGCGAGGGAGAAGCCCCGGCGGAATCATTTAATATTGATCTGAGCCTGAATGCCGGGCTTCCGATAGATGACATAGTATGTAACTCGCATAAGGTGGATATAGGCTATAATGATTTAAACTCCGCATCGATCAAGCTGTCTGCAACCGAAAAACATGCTTCAAACCGGGATTTTATTTTAAAATACCGGCTTGCAGGGCGGGAAATAGAATCCGGCATTCTTCTGTATGAAGGTGAAAATGAAAATTTTTTTCTGGCAATGCTCCAGCCCCCTGAAAGAGTTAAGTCTTCCCTTATTCCCCCACGGGAATATATTTTTATTGTAGATGTCTCCGGTTCCATGCATGGATTTCCTCTGGATATATCAAAAAAACTTCTTAAAGATCTTATAGGCAGCCTTCGGTCTGAGGATAGATTTAATCTGCTGCTCTTTGCCGGAGGTTCATCCGTTATGTCGGAAAAGTCTCTGCCTGCAACCAAGGATAATATCCTGAAGGCAATTGATATCATAGAGCGGCAGCGCGGGGGAGGGGGCACCAATCTTTTGCCGGCGTTGAAAAAGGGACTGGCAATGCCCGGAATCGAAGGCTCTTCACGTAGCATTATTATAGCTACGGATGGATATGTGACGGTTGAGGAAGAGGCGTTTGATCTTATACGTAACAGCCTGGGAGATGCCAACTTGTTCGCTTTCGGCATAGGATCGAGCGTGAACCGTCATCTTATCGAAGGAATGGCAAGGGTGGGGATGGGACAGCCTTTTGTCATAGCCCGGCCGGAAGAAGCGGCTGAAAAAGCTGAAAAGTTCAGAAATATGATCAAGACCCCGGTCCTGACTAATATTAAGGTCGATTTTGGAAAATTCAAAGTATTTGACGTGGAACCTCCAGGCATTCCGGATTTGCTGGCAGACCGTCCGGTTATAATCTTCGGCAAGTATCGCGGCAAACCTAAAGGGATTATCAACTTTAAAGGTGTGACAGGTGAAGGGCTGTTCAACAGAAATATTGCTTTAGCCGGAATAAAGCCGATCAAGGCCGGCGTAGCGCTTCGATACTTGTGGGTCCGGCACCGCATAGCCCTGCTTTCCGACTATAACCTCCTTAGACCGAATGATGAGCGAATCAAAGAGGTTACAAGCCTGGGTCTCACATATAACCTGCTGACAGCCTATACATCATTTCTTGCAATTGATTCCCATAAACGTTTAAAGAATGGAAAAGCAACCATTGTAAAACAGCCTCTTCCACTGCCTCGTGGAGTTTCTGATTATGCTGTGGGGAGAATGAGTTTTTCCAATCAAATGTTTTCAGCGCAACATGCCATACCAAGTGCCAGCAAGTGTTTAGTCCGTAAAAAATCAGCGGAGAGAAAAGAAGGTAAGGAGGATCTGCCTGTTGAGTCTGAACTCGTATCTGACTCTGAAGATATGAATGACATACGGATTAAAACTGTAGCGGTCACAGGAAAATTGGCAAAGCAGGCGGCTTTGAAGGTTTTGAAAAAGGGGATTTTGAAAATTAATTTATGTTATAACAAGTTTTCAAAAAAAAGAAGCGGCGCATATAAAGAAACGATAGTTGTTTTGTCGGTCGATTCCAGCGGACGTGTTATCAATGTTCGTACAGAGAGCAAGGATCTCGGAAACAGCAAGCTTGAAGGTTGCATTATCAATAATCTTAAAGGATTGCTTTTCACGCCTGCTAAAGGGGTAAGCAGAATAAAATTGACGGTTATATTTTCTGTTTAAATTTCAACATAGGTTCACCCCCGGTCTGAATAATCAGGCCGGGGGTGTAAAAGGAGATCATTATGTTGTAAAATAACAACTCCTGATCCTCTATTTCTTAGCGCCCACCAGTGCCTCTCCCGGAAATACTTCTTCCCGCAAGCGGATTGTAGAGCTTGGTAATTGCAAATTTCATAACATCCAATGACTTCATGTCCAATACGATATTCATTAAGGTGTTGTTCGCTTCTTCCGGGAGTACACAGGTATCGTCCGCGTTAAAGCTTAAGTCCTCAAACCCTTTTATTAATTTTTTTTTGTCTTTCTTGGTCATGTCTACCTGAATTGCTTTTTTACCATCGATTTCCTGAACCTGGCCGCCTAATCCAACTGCTTCAATTTTTTTTAGTGTTTCGTCATCTAAAAATAAATTGACATAAAAATCTGCCATACTAAAACCTCCTAAGTAGTTTTGTTTTTGCAATGACCATATCGTTAATGATTAATAATATACTTAACATTAATTTATAACACGGTTTTTATGCTATTTCAAATAAATAAAATATTTTATTTTCTACACATCCAACGATGCGGTCAGAAGCTTTGAATCGAATTGTTCGGTTTATTCCCATCTCTTTATTGTATA
>JAERRQ010000284.1 GCA_016735355.1 Desulfobacterales bacterium
AAGAGGAATTCGGAGTCAGTGATTATAATACTCTTTTAAATGATTATCTCATGAAATTATCTATTAAAAAATTTGATGACATAATTTTTTTAAAACTGAACCAGGATGCTTATCCATTGGCCAATAATAATTTTTCCGGAAATGAGGTCGGCCAATTTGATAGCCAATTTGATAATAGCAGTGGCTTGTTAAAAATAGGCAGAGAGATGGGGCTTAATGCAATTGTCATAGCTACTATATCTGATATATCTACGGACAATGAGACAAGAGGCAAGCTTTGGTTTCGAGACGACTATAATGTTTTAAGTATCAAGGTAATTGTTGATGGTTATGATACTGAAACCGGCTCAAAAATTTTTTACGAAAACTTTAATAGTAAAGTTGATCTTAATGAAGCGAATTTTAAAAGGTTTGCCTCTGAAAAAACAATTGACAACATCCTTTTAACAAAGCCGTTAAAAGGGATTGCCAAAGAGGCTGTCGCCAGGATAGGTGATATATTAACAGCTCAGTGCTGGACAGGTTTTTTTAAATCAATGAATAAAGATAATATTATAATATCATCCGGCCGGAACACAGGTCTTAAACTCGGCAATGTATTGGAAGTTTATGACACAAAAGCAATTAAAGGTTATCAAGGCAAAAGTTTTTTCTTGCCTGACAATAGAATCGGACTAATACAGGTTACCGAAGTAGGCGCTGAAACCTCCCAAGCTGTTCTGGTGGCAGGCACGACAATAGGGGAGGGTTGCCTTCTAAAACCCAGGCATCCGGTTAGATAATTTTTCAGCAAATTCTTGGACCGCCCGGACTGCTTCCGATTGGACTGCTTGAACAGCTATTGCACTTATTTTTTTTATGATATTCAAAGAGTTTATTGCAGTCGTATGATTCGGGTTTTTTTGTAAGAATATTTTCTAATTTAGGCTTTTCATATTCAATACCCGAATCACGTCCGATGGTCTCTCTGTATACAGCAAGACAATAATTTATAGCGCCCTGTGATATTTTTTTCTGAAATTTAATAATATTGTTGATATTGCTGGTATCAATATCATGATCTCCATTCCGGGTTATGTATATTTTTGTTACAATATCAAGAATTTCAGGGTCAAATTGAATGTTATGAATTTTTTCGGAAGTTGAATCCGAAAGAGCAACCTGGTCAAGAAAGTCGTTTACTTTCAGGCCGATATAGGCCAGGAGTTTAGGTGCTAAGGCCTGGGGTAAAAAATTTGTAATATCCGTAGTCTCCAATTCGTTTTTTATTGAAAATGCCATAAGATTATCCTTTAAAACTTTTGAAAACCGCTTCAAAAGTATCAAACTTTAAATTTAATACAACCAAACACGATGTTTAATATCTGTGAAAATCTGTGTTCCAAAATGTTGTTTTGACAAATGATAACATACCATAAAAATTTCGGTTTTGTAAATCGTTAACCCCGGCCCTCCTCAAAAAAACTTGAGAATTAATCTGTTAAGTGTTACTTAATTTTTTAAAAAAATAAAATTATACGTAACCGTTAACCGTTAACGGTTGTCGGTTTACAGTTACCGGTTCAAAACATAGCAAAACTCGAATTCTAAAATGGGGAACCCAGATGGTAACGGATGATCGAAGCTTAATAATTGAAACATTTTAGCTATAAATTCCAAAATTTTTTGGTTTTTTCAACCGTAAACTGATAACTGTAAACCGTGAACAGTTACAATCATACTTTTGAAAAGGAGGGGATATGTTGGGAAAAAAGGGGATGCTTCTGACGATAGCTATAGTTATAATTTGTGGTATTATATTACAGGGATTGTTTTACCTGGTAGACGGAAAAGATTCGCCGCAAAAGGCTGCCATTGAATTTGCCAAAGCATATTACGGTCTGAATGTAGCAATGACAGACAGTCTCTGCGAGGAACGAAAAATAGTAGATGATGTGGATATCGTAAATAAATATATAGATAGTGTAGCTGCTGAAGCGGTAAAAAGAGGCTTTGGAATTGATTATCTCAGATGTGGTTTGTTTAACATAGGAACAAGAGTCATAAGCAAAGATGATGACAATGCAGTAATAAGGATAACCGGCAAAAAAAAGGTTGAAATTAATCCGCTTTATATGCTTGTCGCAAAAATATTTAATATTGGTGAGACCACGCATGTCGATGAAACTATTAATCTTGTAAAAGAAGATGGTATGTGGAAAGTCTGCGGCAATCTATTTGCACTTCCCGAAGCATGATGACTTGAAACGATATGGGAGCAAGCATAGGCTTGCTCCCCTTTTATGATTTGAATAATTATCCGTCATTCTTAATTCTATTTAATCATTTCCCTGTTTCTAATAACGCTTTAATCAATCCCGTTAATCTCTTACGTTCGGGTTGAGAATCATCGCCGTCTTTATATTTGATTAAAACTGATTTTTTGCGGCTCGTTTGCCCGGATATAATCTCCAAAGAGGATCGGGGCATCTTAAGGCTTTTTGCAAGATACTGAATACACATCTTGTTGGCTGCACCACCCACAGGAGGCGCGGTCAGCTTGATTTTGAGAGCATCGCCGTGCAGCCCTATAATTATATTTTTTGATGATCTCGGTTGGATCAAGACCTTCAATACAAAACCGAATCGGTTTTTCTGAAGAACAGGCATTCCTTGTCAAGCATTCCTGATATTGTTGATAATGTCTGTGGATGAAAGTTTATCTGTAACCGGAATCAGCGCAACCCGCCCCCCTGACTGTTCCACCATTTCACGACCGTACACTTCTTGTGACGAATAATTACTCCCCTTGGCAAGTATATCAGGCTGGATTTGTTTTATCAGGCTTTCCAAGTCTCCGGCAGAGAAAATTGTAACATAATCCACACTGTCCAGCGCACATAGAATCTGAACCCTTTCCTTTTCATTTATCACAGGCCGGCCCCGGCCTTTAAGGCTTCTTACAGACTCATCATTGTCAAGAGCAACAATAAGTGCGTCCCCAAGTCTCCTGGACTCTGAAAAAAGTTTTATATGACCGGAATGCAGAAGGTCAAAACATCCATTTGTAAAAACAACCGTCTTCCCACGTTTTTTTAACTCCTTAACCAGATCAACAAGTTCCGGCAGATTTTTTCGTTTTAGTGAATGCCGGTCCTGGACGGGATTGAGCGCGCATGACAATTCTTCTTGTGAAATAGTCGCCGTTCCCATCTTGCCTACTACGATTCCGGCGGCTTTGTTTGCTATATATGCACTATTTTCAAATGATGCACCAATTGCCGTTGCAAGACCAAACACAGCCAGCACAGTATCGCCGGCTCCGGATACATCATAGACCTGCCTTGCTTCAGCCATTATTCTATGCGGTTTCTTGTCTCTGTCAAACAGGACCATGCCGTCTTTTCCACATGTTATCAATAGCCGCTCTACTGCTATTCTTTTAAGTATCTTTTCTCCGGCTTTATAAAGGGTGGGCTCATCAACAATTTCCAGGCCGGCTACAAGCGCAGCTTCTTTTGTATTGGGTGTTATCAATGACATTCCGGAATATTTTGAATAGTCCAGGCCCTTTGGATCGGCAATTACAATCTTTCTGTGTTTTTTTGCAACTGAAAGCAGACCCGACAGCAATCCCCGGGTAATGATTCCTTTCCCGTAATCGGATATGAGAACCACATCCACATCCGGAATCTTTTCCTCTATAAATGCAGAAATAACTCCGACCGTATTATCTAAAAGCTCTTTTTTTGTCTCCCTGTCAATTCTAAGAACATGTTGATTTGCGGCAATAATCCTGGTCTTTTTGGTGGTAGTCCGGCCTTTTTCCTGGACGATGCCCGATATATCAACTCCAAGCTCTTCGAATTGTTTTAAAAGAAGATCGCCGTTAGGGCCCGTTCCGACTACTCCGATTACAGATACTTTGGCTCCGAGAGAGACTATATTATTAACCACATTCCCTGCGCCTCCCAGGGTAAATTCTTTCTTCGTAACCGAAACAATCTGTACCGGCGCCTCCGGCGATATGCGGTCCACCTTGCCCCACAAATATTCATCTATCATCAAGTCGCCGATGACCAGTGCCCGGCACCTGTTAAATCCTTCAATATTGATTAACATAAAAAGTTGTGAAGTGTCCATCCGGAAATGGATGGGCACTATGAGGCTTTTAGCCTACCGTCCTCCTCCATAATTCCCATAATAATTTTTTTCATCTCTTTATATGTGTATGATACGGGAAGTTCAGGGTACTCGGTTTTTACATTATCAGGTGGATTAAAAAGCATCCCCTTGTCTGCTTCCTGTAACATGCCTATATCATTATATGAATCACCACAAGCTATGACGTCGTAATTTAACCCCTTAAAAGCCTGCACAATCTTTTTCTTACCATCTTTCTGCCGCAGATTGTACCCGGAAATCGAGCCGTCGGTATCTATAGCTAGAGAATGGCAAAGCAAAGTCGGACGTCCTAGTTTTAACATAAGAGGCTTTGCAAATTGAATAAATGTATCTGAAACAATTACCACCTGGGTGACGGACCTAAGCCAGTCGAGGAATTCCACAGCTCCTTCAAGTGGTTTCATGCCAGAAATAACCTTTTGGATATCTTGAATTTTAAGACCATTGGCATGTAGTATGGAAAGACGTTTTTTCATCAAAACATCATAGTCGGATATATCGCGCGTTGTAAGGCTGAGCTCTTTTATGCCTGTTTTTTCAGCAACGTTAATCCAGATTTCCGGAACAAAAACTCCTTCAAGATCAGAACAAACTATATGCATCCCCCCTCCTTTTTTGCTTCTTCCTCTTCTTCCAGGTCATTCTCTATCCTTAGGGCTCGCCCAAAAATAACTTTACATTTTAAGCGTCGATCCATCCTGCCTGACTGCGTTACGAAAACGTATAAATATCTTGATATTCCTACGTTTTCGCGCCTTGGCAGGCAGGCG
>JAERRQ010000130.1 GCA_016735355.1 Desulfobacterales bacterium
CGGTGATTCCCCTGTGTTTAACAATGCTAAGCGCTGCCCAAACCGCCGCTCCGGATGATATTCCGCATAGAATGCCTTTTGTTTTTGCAAGCATTCTTGAGGTATCAAACGCGTTATCATTGGTCACAGTGACTACTTCGTCGATCACAGACAGATCAAGTACTTCAGGAATAAAACCGGCACCGATCCCCTGTATTTTGTGAGGGCCCGGCTTTCCTCCGGATAAAACAGGAGAATCCGCCGGTTCCACTGCAATAATTGTAGAATCAGGCTTCCGAGACTTTATCACCTGTCCTATTCCAGTAATAGTGCCGCCGGTACCCACACCCGAAATAATCATATCGACCTTACCATCTGTATCATGCCATATTTCTTCCGCAGTGGTTTCCCTGTGAATTTTTGGATTTGCGGGATTTGCAAACTGATTCGGCATGAAAGTGTTATCCTCAGAACCAATCATAGTTTTTGCTTTTTTAATAGCACCTTTCATACCGTCTTTGCCCGGTGTAAGAATAAGTTCAGCACCGAGATGTTTTAAAAGCTTTCGTCTTTCAATGCTCATATTATCGGGCATTATAAGGCAAAGGCGATAATCCCGTTCCGCGCATATAAATGCCAGAGAAATGCCGGTATTGCCGCTTGTAGGCTCAATAATAAGCGTGTCCCGATCAAGTAATCCTTCTTTTTCTGCAGCATTAATCATGGAAGCGGCTATCCTGTCTTTTACACTCCCCAGGGGATTAAAATATTCCAGTTTGAGAAGGATATTATTCTTAAAGCCTTTTCCTCCCTTATTAAGCTGCACCAGTGGTGTTAAGCCTATGGTCCCTGTAATATCCTGAAAGATTTTCATACATGCTCCCCGCTTTATTAAATTCCTGCAATTATATATGTATAATCTGCAAAATCCCTGCGATACTTCTTCATTGATAATGATTGATAAAAGCAGCTATATTCAGGATTTAAATATCAGCCTTGGTTCCTCAATAATCACTTTTGTATCATGGGGTACCGATTTTGTAATCCAGACATTTCCTCCGATCACAGACCTTGCCCCGATAATAGTTGTGCCTCCTAGAATGGTTGCTCCTGAATAAATAATGACATCGTCTTCTATGGTCGGATGCCGTTTTCTCCCCCGATATATATCGCCTGCATCTGCTGGAAGCGAATGCGCTCCAAGGGTTACGCCCTGATAAATACGCACATTTTTTCCTATTATAGCAGTTTCACCGATAACGATACCGGTACCGTGATCTATTACAAATTTTTTTCCTATATCCGCTCCGGGGTGAATATCAATTCCGGTGATGCTGTGAGCATATTCTGTCATAATTCTCGGGAACAGGGGAACGTTATATTTAAAAAGCATATGGGCAAGTCTATAAACCGTAATGGCAAAAAGTCCGGGATAACTAAATATGATTTCGTCATGGCTTTTTGCAGCTGGATCCCCTTCATATGCTGCGTGCACATCTGTTGCAAGAATTCTTCGCAAGGCAGGTATTGATTTAAGAACCTCAAGGCTGATACTCTGCCCTCTGTCATTACAGTCGGAACATTCTTTATCATATCGCAAACAGTCGCGCCTGATACTGTTTGTGATTTGTTCAGCAAGAATATCAAAAAGTACTGAAACAGATTGCCCGATTTTATAGTTCAGATTTGAAGGGTCAAGCTTTTCCTTATCAAAATATCCAGGGAAAAGAATTTCCCTGAATCTGTTTATGATCTCAATCACCGAGTTATTCGAAGGGATAGGATCGTAGTCAATGTAGGTATAGCAGGCTTTATCTTCACAGCTTGCTATAATAGTTTCAGCAATTGACGGCAGTTGTTTTCTATAAATAGAAACATCATAGAGATCTGCCTTACATTGTGCTTTCTGTTCTGTAGTATGAACATTCATGATACACTATCTCCCATCTCTTTTTAAAAAACAGAATTTACTTTTGAGCGAGTCCTAACTCACAGCTTCAACTCGAAAAAATTTTTAATTTTATTCTAAATGGCATATTTCTAACGAAGCATTCCTGAAAGGCTGTTAAAAAAACAAAAAAATATTTTGGCACCCGCTTTGTAGAGACAAGGCATGCCTTGTCTCTACGTCATTGCCGCCGTTGTTATTCAAAATCAATATTTTTCGTATGATATCAGTGGAGTTTGGGTTGCGGGCATCGCCCGCCTTAGATGTTTAATGGTTGCTGTCTGTTACTTCCCGTATTTCCCAAAATTATCAGCAATTCAACCTTTGAAACCAGCAGCCTTACTTATTAATGAGGTACTTAATTAATTTGGCTTGTTCTTTTTTTGTCAAAAAATTTGAATCGTCACTATAATCAATCATGCGTGTGACAGTACTTTCCCAATTGTCTTTTGCCTTTCGGGCTTTAATAATCCGATCTAATTCGTGGCAAGAAGTACATTTAGTTTCCATGATTGTCTTGCCGATAGCTTTGTCTAATTTAGTTTTATCCTCCCCTTTTTTGGCTTTTTGACGATTTATCAAAAAGTGAATTGACTGTTTTATATCAAATGAAGAGATATTCGGTGCATCTAATGATGCCATGCGGTTAATAGTTGAAGTCCAGCTATCTTCACTTTTGAACGCCCGGTAAACTCTTTCCAAGGTATGACATTTAGCACATTTTTGATTAACAACTTGTCGTCCGAGATTTCTATCCAATATTTTGTCGTCAAATTCCGCCAATGAGACATAATTTAAATCAGACGAATGCATGAAATAATAACCGGCTGTGATTCCGGACAGAGCTACGGAAAGAACCAATACGGCTGGCCCAAAGGTAATCAGATTTTGGGAAAGGCGGGGATATCGTCGCGCAATAATGATTTTGATTGCAAGCAAAGGAATCAAAGCTAAAGATAATACAATATGAAATGATATTCGGGGTGATACTTCCTCTGTGTATCCGGATACTTTTACGATCATCACTATGACTAACAACAAGAAAGTAACAGTGAATATCCATCCGAAAATTTTATGAAGTTTTATAAGAACAGCATTAACCGGTCTATCTTTAGGTGCACCGCGCAGCTCAAGCATAATAAACGTAGCC
>JAERRQ010000189.1 GCA_016735355.1 Desulfobacterales bacterium
TAATAGCTGACAGCTAAAGGCTAACCGCTCAATTCAGGTTAAATGTTTCAATTTTTAAAGAAACCCTGCTTTTGCCAGAAACTGCATATCTATTGATGAATCGGTTGCTTCTTTTTCAGCGCCAATCCCTTTAATCATAAAACGTTCCACATATTTCCCCAGCATGTCTGTCTCAATGTTGACTATGTCGCCTGTTTTTTTAAAGCCTATTGTTGTAAGCTTTGCCGTGTGCGGAATAATGGTAATCTCAAAAATGTTTTTTGTACAATTATTGATTGTGAGGCTGATACCATCAACAGCAACCGAGCCCTTCTTGATCATATAACGTGTCAGGGCTTCAGCCGCCCCTATGGTAATGATGATTGCGTTGTCAAGGGTTTTGATATTGATGATTGTTCCTGTTCCGTCAATATGCCCTGAAACAAGGTGGCCGTCCAGGCGGTCACACAGACGTAGCGCCCGTTCCAGATTAACCCGATCCCCAACCTTTGCCCTGCTAAAATTTGTAACTGCGTATGTTTCCGGCGACATGTCTATTTTAAAAATCCGTCCGTTAATCTCAACAGCAGTCAGGCATACTCCGCTTACGGAAATGCTGTCTCCCAACTTAGTCTCATCAAGAAAAAAGCCTGAATCAATTGACATCCGGATACTTCTGCCCGACTTTTGGATCCCCTTTATTTTTCCGAGCGCCTCTATTATTCCTGTGAACATAAATAACCTTCCACCATGACATCATCGCCGAACTGCCGCACTCGAACATCTGTAATTGGTATGGAATTCTTCATCAGGGCCGGGCCGGGCCCCCTGCACACCGGAAGGCCGTCATCTCCGCCAAGAATTCTGGGTCCGTAAAAAAAATATATTTTATCGACTATCCCGGCTCTGAAAGCAGATGCATTCACCCGGCTGCCCCCCTCTATCAGCAGGCTTGTAATTCCAATATGACCCAAATAATCCATCAGCAAACAAAGATCTATCAAACCATCCTTTACAGGCGCTTCTATTACCCTGGCTCCCTTTTTCTCGATCCTCTCTTTTTTCTCTTTTGAAACAGAATCTCCGGTAATAATCATAGTATCTGCATCGGAGTCGAGCTGAAATATTTTAGCATTTTCAGGAACCGAAAGCCTGGTGTCAAGTATTATCCTGGCAGGATCCAGAGTTTTTTTTCCTTCGAGCCGGGTTGTCAAGCTAGGATCATCCTGTTTTACGGTTTCGACGCCCACCATGATTGCATCACAGGCATGACGAAGACCATGCACGAATCTCCTTGATTCAGGGCAGGTTATCCATTTTGAATCGAATGTTCTGGTAGCTATGCGGCCGTCTAAAGTACTCGCACATTTTGCTGTCACAAAGGGACGTTTTGTAATAATATATTTATTAAATACCTCATTCAGCTTTTTGGCCTCATCTTCACAAATACCTACTTCCACTTCTATTCCGTGCTGTTGTAAAAATTTAATGCCGCCGCCCTCTACATCCGGGTTGGGATCTCGTGCCGCGACAACGACTCTTTTTATCCCTGCATCAATGATGCCCTCAGTACACGGTGGGGTTCGGCCAGTATGATTGCATGGTTCAAGGGTAACATAAAGAGTTGCGTCGTTGGCTAATAACCCTGCATCCCGTATCGCATAAATTTCAGCATGTGCTCCGCCCGCTGCCTTATGGTATCCCATTCCCACCACCGTACCGTCATTGACAATAACAGCGCCAACCATAGGATTTGGGGATGTAAAACCTTCTCCCCTGGCAGCCATCCCAATGGCCATTTTCATAAAGTATGTGTCGTCCATAAAAGGATTACGCTTTATTACTACTCAGTAAATTTTTCAGTTCCGAAACAAAATCATTTACATCCTTGAATTCTCTGTATACCGATGCAAACCTGACATAGGCAACAGGATCAAGGTTATGCAACCTGGCCATTATTTTTTCTCCGAGTATTGCGGACGGAACCTCTTTTTCACCAATTTCCCGGAGGTCATGTTCCAGTTCAGCGACAAACTCATCGATCAGGTTCATACTTATATCACGTTTTTCACAGGCTTTTTTTATGCCCAACCGGATCTTGTTTCCGGAGAAAACCTCACGCCGTCCGTCCTTTTTTACTATCATCAAGGGCGTCTGCTCAATATGCTCATAGGTTGTAAAGCGCCTTCGGCATGCAATACATTCCCTTCTCCGGCGTGTGACCTCACCATCCTTGCTCAATCTGGAATCTATAACCTTGTTGTTAATTTCTTTACAAAATGGACATTTCATAAATCCTATCCCTTTCGTATCACCTCAACTCCGGCCTCTTTCAACATCTCTTCCGACATGGCATCGGCATATCCGTCATGAAAATATATCCTTGTTATACCGGCATTGATTATCATCTTGGCACATATTGAGCATGGAAGATTTGTACAAAAAAGAGTAGCGCCTTTAATGGAAACGCCATGAAAAGCAGCCTGGATAATAGAATTCTGCTCGGCATGTATGCCTCGGCAGAGTTCATGCTTTTCACCGGACGGCACGTTTAACCTCTCTCTAAGGCAGCCGGTTTCGGAGCAATGGCGAATACCTGAAGGTGCGCCATTGTAACCGGTTGCCAGGATCCTTTTATTTTTTACAAGGACTGCGCCGACGGAGCGTCTAAGACAGGTGGAGCGTTTTGCCACAAGAAAAGCAATATCCATAAAATATTTTTCCCATGACGGACGATCATTAATTTCGGACATAACTCCCTTTAATCTATCCGTAGAGACAAGGCATGCATTGTCTCTACGGTTGATCCGCCTTTAGTCATTATAAAGAGGAAACCTGTCGCAGAGCTCCCTAACACTCTTTTTGGTGCTTTTTACAAGATTATCATCCGTGGAATTTTTCAAAATTTTGACAATCATTGTGGCGACAATCTCCATCTCGGCTTCAGTCATACCACGTGTAGTCACAGCAGGTGTGCCTATACGGATTCCGCTGGTTACAAACGGACTACGCTCTTCAAATGGGATCGAATTCTTGTTGACGGTTATCCCGGCGCGGCCCAATATTGTTTCAGCATCTTTACCCGTAATATCAAGGTTCCTTAACTCCACCAGGATCAGATGATTATCAGTCCCGCCTGAAACCAGGTTGATGCCCTCTTTCATCAAGCATCCGGCAAGAGTTTTGGCATTATTCAAAACATTCTGCTGATAGAGTTTAAATGGTTCCGATAAAGCCTCTTTAAAAGCCACTGCCTTGGCAGCTATAACATGCATAAGCGGGCCTCCCTGTATTCCGGGAAATACCGTACTATTTAACCTGGCTCCATAATCTTTTTTAGCAAGAATCAGACCACCGCGCGGCCCCCTCAATGTCTTGTGAGTCGTTGAAGTCACAACTCCTGCATATGGTATCGGCGAAGGGTGAAGACCTGCGGCAACAAGACCGGCAATATGGGCCATATCAACCATCAAACAGGATCCTGCCGCTTCTGCGATCCCTGCAAAGGCTTTAAAGTCTATTGTGCGGGGATAAGCGCTTGCGCCGGCAACAATCATCCTGGGCCGGCTCTTTTCAACAATTTCGGCAACAGACTCATAGTCGATTCTTCCGGTCTCCTTGTCAACCCCATAATGAACAAAATTAAAAAATTTTCCTGAAAAACTGGCCTTGCTTCCGTGGGTAAGATGGCCGCCATGCGACAAATCCATCCCAAGTACGGTATCGCCCGGCTCCAGCAAAGAAAAGTATACGGCCATATTGGCCTGTGAGCCGGAATGTGGCTGTACATTTGCATATTCCGCTCCAAAGAGTCTCTTTGCTCTGGTTGTTGCGAGGGTTTCCGCCACATCAACATATTCACAGCCGCCATAAAACCGCTTGGCTGGATAACCTTCTGCATATTTATTAGTCAGAATACTCCCCTGCACAGCCATGACAGCCCTGCTCGCCACATTTTCAGAGGCGATAAGTTCAAGGGTATTTTTCTGCCTTTTATTTTCATTTTCAATAACAGATGCAATCTCAGGGTCTATCTTTTCAACAACTTTAAAATCCACTTACATATTCCTAAATTTGATTATTGGTTTTCGGGATGATTCCCTGTGTACAAGATATTTGTGGAGAGTATGTTTGATGATATTTTCAATCATAGTAGAGGCGACCCTTGTGGTCGCCCTGATCCTGATAAAGACAAAATCTATATATTATTAAACTTTTCTATCCGAGCAAGATGCCTGCCTCCCTCAAAAGGAGTTTCAAGCCAGGCCCGGACTATCTCCATTGCCAGCGACTCGCCGATCACACGCGCTCCCATAACAAGGATGTTCGAGTCATTATGGCGTCTGCTCATTATAGCGGAAAACATATCACCGCAAAGAGCGGCTCTAACATTGGTGAATCTGTTTGCAACCATGGACATGCCCAAACCTGTGCCGCATAAAAGTATGCCGTGTTCATATCTCCCGGTAGAAACCATGGAAGCAACCTTGATTCCAAAGTCCGGATAATCGACCGACTCCTCGCTGTCGGTTCCGGCATCTTCAACTTCCATTCCTCTTTTAACAATAAATTCTTTGATCTTCCCTTTTAAGTAGTATGCCGCATGATCACAGCCTATAATAATCGGGGACATGTTGTCATTCATTTCAAAATTCCTGCATCAATAGTATCATTTTCAATATAAACATATATTTTATATATTTCATAAGATTATCGCAAGTAAAAATTTAGGATTCGCTCAAAAACAGCACAGTCCCCTGATTCCGGCCTTAGGGCTCGCGAAAAAATAACTTTACATTTTAAGCGTCGATGCATCCTGTCTGGCTGCGTTACGAAAGCGTAGAAATATCTTGATATTCCTATGCTTTCGCGCCTTGCCAGCCAGGCGCCTCAACACTTAAAATTGCTAACTTATTTTTGTGCGAACCCTTAGGCGGGATAACGATTGGGCATAGCGCCTACGTGAAAAAAATATTTTGACCTTATTCATACAACGCTTGCCGGACTGCCACCCCAATCTGGTTTATGGTATACGGTTTTTTGACAAACTGACCGGCGCCGATTTTTTGAATGTTTTTCACATCGTTATTTTCAGAAAAGCCGCTGGCAATGATGGCCTTCTGGCCGGGATACAAATCTATAACCTGTTTATAGGTCTCCAGCCCGCCTATACCGGGATCCATAATCATATCAAGCACAAGTAAATCCACAGAATTCTTTTTCAGGTATTCGATGGCCTCTTCTCCCGAGCTTACGGAGTCAACCTGATAGCCAAGTGCAGTCAACATATTGGTAGCAATATCCTGCTGTAAGGCTTCATCGTCTATTACCAGAATTTCATCACCATGCCCCATCAATTCGTCGAGCCGGACACTTTTTATCTGTTCATTCAGACCTTCCCTGGTTGCCGGGAAATATAATTCAAAATTCGTTCCCTTGTCTCCGCTTTCAACAGTAACCCCGCCGCCATGATCCTGTACAGTATTCCAGACTACGGCCAATCCCAATCCCGTGCCGCTTCTGCCCAGCACCTTTTTCGTATAAAACGGTTCAAAAATGCAATTGATATCCTCTTTAGAGATACCCGAACCGGTATCCGTAAGGCTGAGAACAGCATATTCGCCTTTCTCCATGTAACAATTTTCGGAAATCGGTTTATCCACATATTTATTTTCAGTGCTTATAATAATACTGCCGTCCCCGCTAATCGCTTCAGCAGCGTTTATCATCAGGTTCATGATGCATTTTTTTATATGCACCGACGAACAGGAGATATTAAGCAGGTCCGGTTCAAGCTCTGAAGTACAGGTTAAGTTTGGATGGAGTAATTTAAGATTTCGACATTCCAGCGAATTCAGATACTCGCCGGCCAAAGTATTAAGGTTGCAGATTTCCCGGCCGGCGGCAACACCACGGGCCACAGTGAGCAGGTCTGCAACTACCTCTGCGGCCCGATGGCCTGATTTTTGGATCTCCTCGATCGGCCTTCGTAATTTGCTATCTTCCGGCACTTGCATAAGGAGCAAATCCGGATAACCGACTATTCCTGACAAGATATTATTCAGGTCATGGGCTACACCGCCGGCCATTAAACCTATGGCTTCCATTTTTCGGGAACGCATAAGTTTTTCCTGCAGGGCCAACTTTTCTATTGCAGCCTGCTTGACTTGGGTAATATCCGTAGCGATTTGAAGACGGACAAGACGGCCGTCAGGCCAGACAATGGCCTGTTCGTGGCATTGATACCACCTGCCTGTCATGCTATTCCTGGACTCCCGGATATGAGGTGATGAGGGTCTGCCGTCATTGTCAAGCAGGTGATGATTGGTGCAAAAATCACAAGGCCCTGTTTGTCCTTTTTGCAGAATCTGCCAACAGGGACGGCCTATATTATCACCCAATATTTCTTTGGCTAACTTATTTAAAAAAATAAGTTCATGGGTTTGCATGTCAGACGCAAATATCATTATGTCAAGGGAATCCATAACCGTAGCAAAACGGCAATGTTCTTGACGCAACGATTCTTCAGCCCGGCTTCGCTTCAGTGCCTGGGATAGAAGATTTGCGGCAGTTGTAAGATACTTCTGCTC
Source organism: Desulfobacterales bacterium (assembly GCA_016735355.1). GTDB lineage: Bacteria > Desulfobacterota > Desulfobacteria > Desulfobacterales > BuS5 > BuS5. Next base: position 6,570 of record JAERRQ010000189.1, read on the forward strand.
TGCCAACCCCCATCCTTGATCATCAACACAGTTGTCAAAACCAATAAAACCAATAAAATCATTATCAATAAAAAGAGGAACAATGAGAATGGAGAGAATTCCCTGGGGTTCAAGTATGTCACGTTCAGCGACCGAAAAGTCAGCAACCCGGCCGCTGATGATATCGCCCCTGGAAAGTATCTTCTGCCAGCGTGGAAAATTTTCTTCATAAGACAGGTCTTGTAATAATGGGTTGTCGATTTCAAATTTTATACCATCGGCGCACCATTCCGCAACCTGGCTCATGAGCAGCCTCCCGTCATTATCCCGATCATTGAAAAACAAATAGGTCCGGCTGGCATTATAGGCGGGTCCGATTGCATTGATGAATTCCTGACAGGGAACTTTCCGGCCAGCTTTAAGCAGAAGTGAGCCTGCATTATTTAACGCCGCCAGGTATCGTTCCCGCTGCTGCAAGGTCTGCTCGTTCTGCACAAGCTCTTTTATATATTTATGCTGGCGACGATTCCCCGCCCGGAATAAAATAAACCCGCTAACGAAAAAAACGCAAACTACGACAATTGAGGCCGGAAATATGATTCTGCCATTAAAACGCAATGCGTAAACCACACCGGCAAAAATTATAATAATTGCTAATACAACTCCCAGCCATTTCCGGAACCTGATGGCATTACCCATATGACAGCCCACTCTTTTGGTTACTAAAAAATAATTCATACTATAGATTATCAGATAATTAACTTCATAAGGCTATAGTGAAAAACCTGAGGAAGCCTACTGCCTGAGGAAGCCTACTGGTAGTAAGTCTGCCGAAGGTTTTAACCGATAACGCGGTGAAATTATTTATGTAAAAATCTATAACTAATGAATAGCAGTAATGTCAAACGGTTTAAGGGCGTCCCAATTATTGACAAGCAATAGGCAGGTTAGGAACGGGGACGAAATAACTTCCACAAACAGGCGCACAGATTCAGGGCAGGTCGACATTACTTTGCAATTTTTCCTTTTTCCACCCGGGATGAACCTCGGCCTTTATCCTGTCTATTATGTAACTGCAGGCTTCAAAGGCGGGGGTTCGTGTTGAAGCGCTTATTCCTACCAAAAGGATATTGTCTCCCGGTTTTAAGTAACCGATTCTCTGGATCATCACTGCATCACGAATGTCGTATTTATTCAATGCGTCTCTCCTCATTTCTTTCATTTTTTCTAATACCAGAGACGACCCTTCTCCCGGATATTTGATGCCCGCTGTTTTTTTCCCTTGTGAAGTATTGCGAACACTGCCGAAGTATGATGCAATAGCCCCGATTTCAGGGCTTTTTAATTTTTTCATTGCGCCGGCAAGGTCAATTTCGTCTTCAGTCAACTCTACCATTTTTTCTTTTTCAGGTTTCATATTATTATATTCTCCGGATCCGCCCAAAGGCCGGGCATGCCCCTTATTTTGTCAATATTCCTTAAAAACTTTATACCCTATAAAATTCAATATAGAAAGTACAAAAAGTTAGGGCGTGCCGCAATGGGAAACAAAGGTAAATCAAAATTGCAATCAGGACATCCACAATATTCAATTGCATGAATTTGTCATTATGCCAAACCATATTCACGAACGTAGGGGCGGATTCCATATCCGCCCCATCCATATCCGCTAAAAATGATACAGGGGCAGAAATGGGGGCAGAAATGGATTCTGCCCCTACGTTGCCTGCGGCCCAACTCATTGTATTTACAGATATCAAGTTAACCACCTACAAAATTTGTAGCTAATTTTTCATTATAATTTTCTTATTTTTTATGGCAGGGTTTCAGGAGTAAGTTACTAAGGGACTGGAAATAAATAAATCATTGGAATTCGCGCCCTGATTTAGGTCAGGTTTAGTCGATCAGATTGAACAAAACCGCAGGCATAGCAGGACTACGTCGAGGATTTTGTGATTGAGGATCGGCTGAAGATGGCCTGA
>JAERRQ010000334.1 GCA_016735355.1 Desulfobacterales bacterium
GGGGTGGCATATAATTCCGAGGAACTGGAATTTCTCAGCAAAGCAGGTCTGGAGGCAAGCCTGATAGGGCAGATCATGCTGGAAGAGTCGGTTTTGGGATGGAAAGAATATGAACTCGAGGTTATGCGGGATAATAACGATAATGTTGTAATTATCTGTTCCATAGAGAATATGGATCCCATGGGCGTTCATACCGGGGACAGCATAACCGTAGCGCCGGCCCAGACCTTGACGGACAGGGAATATCAGGTGATGCGGAATGCATCCATAGCTATAATGCGTGAAATGGGTGTGGATACGGGTGGATCCAACGTACAGTTTGCTGTTAATCCGAAAACAGGTGAAATGATCGTAGTTGAGATGAATCCCAGGGTCTCAAGAAGTTCGGCTCTTGCATCCAAGGCCACCGGATATCCGATTGCCAAAATCGCAGCCAAACTGGCAGTCGGCTATACACTTGATGAAATCCCGAATGATATAACCGGAGAGACTTTTGCCTCATTCGAGCCTACGCTCGACTATTGTGTAATCAAAATACCTCGCTGGACATTTGAAAAATTCCCGGAAACTGAAGACTATCTGACGACAGCCATGAAATCCGTGGGTGAAACCATGGCAATCGGCAGAACTTTTAAAGAGGCTTTACAAAAAGGAATCAGGTCACTGGAGATCAGCAAGTATGGGTTAGGCGCTGACGGAAAAGATGACCCTGAAATGTTGAAACCGGAAAAAGATAAATACCCGAGCGTTGAAATTAAAAAAAAACTGGCGACACCGAATTCACAGAGGCTTTTTTATCTTAGATATGCTATTTTAAACGGAATGGATATTGATTTCATAAATCAGTTAACCGGTATTGATCCATGGTTTCTGGATCAATTAAAACAGATCATAGAACTCGAAGAAGACTTGAAAAAAGCCGGGCCGGGCATACCGGCTACAATGCTGCAAAAGGCCAAAACTTTTGGCTTTTCCGACATTCAACTCGCATATCTGGCTGAAACTGATGAAGAGCAAATAAAAAGAAAACGTATTGAAAAGGGGATTCTCCCGGTATATAAACTTGTTGATACCTGCGCAGCAGAGTTTAAGGCAGCGACACCCTATTATTATTCCACATATGAAGAAGAAAATGAGGCCAGAGTTTCAGAAAAAAAGAAGGTAATGATTCTTGGTGGTGGTCCGAACAGGATCGGTCAGGGCATAGAATTCGATTATTGCTGCGTTCATGCTTCCTTTGCGCTTAAAGAGGAATCTGTAGAGAGCATAATGGTCAATAGTAATCCCGAAACAGTCAGCACGGATTATGATACCTCGGATAAGCTATATTTTGAACCGCTTACCAAAGAAGATGTGCTCCATATTGTTGAAATTGAAAAGCCGATGGGAGTAATTGTTCAATTTGGAGGGCAAACCCCGCTTAATCTTTCCTCCGGATTATTTAAAGCCGGGGTCAGGATTCTTGGAACCCAGCCGGATAGTATAGACAGGGCGGAAGACAGGGAGCTGTTTCAGTCCATGTTAAACAAATTAGGCCTTGTGCAACCGCCGAACGGCACGGCTATGAGCGTGGAGGGTGCGGAGAAAGCGGCGGAGAAAATAGGATTCCCGGTTATTGTAAGGCCTTCGTATGTGCTTGGCGGAAGAGCCATGAAAATCGTATATGACAGCGCTGAACTGAAAAATTTTACATTGCTCGCTCTTGACGCTTCTCCTGAGCACCCGGTCCTGATTGACAAGTTCCTGGAGGATGCTGTAGAAATTGATGTTGATGCCATTTCAGACGGGAAAAGTACAATTATCGCAGGCATCATGGAACATATTGAAGAGGCGGGTGTGCATTCAGGCGATTCGGCATGCGTCCTGCCGCCTTACAGTATTAAAAAAAGCATGCTTGCAGAAATATCAAGAGCTACCAAAGCAATGGCTCAGGAATTGAATGTGATTGGTCTTATGAATGTACAGTATGCTATAAAAAACAATAAACTGTTTGTGCTTGAGGTTAATCCAAGAGCATCCAGAACCATACCATTTGTAAGCAAGGCTACCGGCATTCCATTTGCCAAATTCGCAACTAAAATTATGATAGGCCGTACACTTAAAGAATTAGGATTAACCAAAGAGGCCGTTCCGAAACATATTTCCGTTAAAGAGGCAGTACTGCCGTTTGACAGGTTTCCTAACGTAGATACCCTGCTTGGACCGGAAATGAAATCAACCGGTGAAGTGATGGGGATTGATTATGAATTTGGCGCTGCATATGCAAAAGCCCAGGAAGGGGCAGGTACTCATCTGCCTGTAGTTGGAACTGTATTTATAAGTGTTCAGAAACGTGATAAAAAAGCTGTGCTTTCTGCCGCGCATAATTTTGTAAAGCTTGGATTCAAAATTATGGCAACAAGAGGGACATGGTCTTTTTTTAAAGATAATGGCATAGAAAGTAAAGCGATTAACAAGGTTTCGCTTGGAAGGCCGCATGTTGTTGATGCGGTCAAAAACGGAGAAATTCAACTTATAATCAATACAGGGTCGGGGGGCGCCAAAAAACGCGATGGGTTTGATATAAGGCAGGCTGCAATAAAATATAAAATACCCTATGCAACGACTATTGCAGGAGGTATAGCCATGTGTAAAGGTATCGCAGCTTTAAAAAATAAAAAGCTTACAGTAAAAACAATTCAGGAGTATAATAATTAAGGTATGAATTTTTCAGAAAAACCGCGTGAGGCGTGCGGCCTCTTCGGAATCCATGGACACCCGGACGCGGCAAAACTAACCTATTTCGGCTTATACGCCTTGCAACACAGGGGGCAGGAAAGCGCAGGTATTGCAGTAGCGCAAAATGATAATATCATCACCCAAAAGGGTATGGGGCTCGTGCCTGATATCTTTCAAACGGAATATCTGGAGCAACTTACAGGCAGCAGCGCCATCGGACATGTTCGATATTCAACCACCGGAGACTCTGTAATTTCAAATGCACAGCCTTTTTTCATACGTCACAGAAAAAGATCGTATGCCATAGCTCATAACGGTAATTTGGTTAATGCGCATATATTAAAAAATGAGCTTGAGGAAGCAGGTTCCATTTTTCAAACCACAATGGACAGTGAAATCCTTTTGCATCTTTTTGTTAAAAATTTGGGACATGGATTTGAAAAAGCGCTGATTGAAACAATTTCCAGACTAAAAGGAGCATTCTCTTTTGTATGGCTTACAAGCCGGGGAGAACTGATAGGAATCAAAGGCCCCAATGGGTTCAGGCCCTTATGTCTTGGCAAACTAAACGGCCATTATATCCTGGCCTCGGAAACATGCGCCCTTGATTTGGTCCAAGCCGACTTTATAAGGGAACTAGACCCTGGAGAAATAGTAATCATCGGCCAGGACGGGATAAAATCAATAAAACCTTTTAACAGCGTAAAGCATTCATTCTGTATATTCGAGCTTATTTATTTTGCAAGGCCGGATAGTATAATGTTCGGAAAGAGTCTTTATCAAATCAGAAAGGCGCACGGAAAACGCCTGGCACAGGAATCCCATGTAGAGGCCGATCTTGTGATGCCGTTTCCTGACTCCGGAACCTATTCTGCCTTGGGTTATGCCGAAGAGACAGGCATACCGTTTGAAATGGGTATGATACGTAATCATTATGTGGGCAGAACATTCATACAGCCGACACAGAGCATGCGTGATTTTGGAGTAAGGGTAAAATTAAATCCCGTCAAAGATCTTTTAAAAGGAAAAGATATTATTATAATTGAGGATTCAATTATAAGAGGGACAACCGTGCGCACAAGAGTCAAGGCGCTGCGGGAACTTGGGGTAAAAAAAATACATCTCCGTGTCAGCGGACCGCCGCACAGGTTTCCGTGCCATTATGGAATCGATTTTTCCACAAGGGGAGAATTGATTGCTGCAAGCAAGTCAGAAAAAGAGCTGCAAGAGTTCCTTCATATAGATTCGCTGCATTATCTCAGCCTTGAAGGTTTGCTTGAATCAACCGGAATCGATCACCCGGAAGATAATTTTTGCAAAGCCTGCTTTGACGGCTGTTATCCGGTAGATTTTGATAACAAGCTGTCTAAAAATTGTCTTGATGATGGTCCTGAAAAAGAATAGATCATAGATCAAAGGGGACAAAATATGCTTGAATCCAAATATCTTAAAGATAATATTCAGAATATTCAAAAACTCCTGACGATTCCTGCATTAAGACATTTTGAAACTGCCAATCTTGGCAAACTCCTCAGACTCAGCAAAATCAGGGAATATAAGGACGGTGAGCTTATTATCGAAGAAGGTGATTTAGACCCATGGCTCTACTTTCTCCTTTCCGGCAAAATAAGGATAGTTAAAGAGGGTAAAAGCATTGCCACAATATCCCAAAAAGGAGAAATCTTTGGAGAAATGAGAATCGTTGACAGTTTAAGCAGGTCAGCGTCAGTTTACGCGGTAGACAAAACTATTTGCCTGGCAGTGGATACCTCCGCTAAAGAAAGGCTCTCCACTGAAGGAACGCGGGACGAAAAACTGGATTTTCTGCTGCTTTTATATAGAATTTTTGCTGAATACATGTCGATCCGCTTACGTTTAACAAATGAAGAGCTTGTTAGCGCCATGAAAGTAATAGAAAAAAATAAACAAAAAAAATTATGAAAAGGACTGTTTCGTTTTCTAAAGAATCTTCAAATATTTTTTTTCACATCCTCACAGATTGCAATCTCAGGTGTATTCACTGCTATATAAACAAGGAGCAGCACGGATCAAACAGCCTTTCCTTACATGAAATAGAAGCATGGCTTGCCCTGTTTGCCGAAAAAGGCAAAAAAACAAATCTGATTTTTTTAGGCGGCGAACCAACTCTTCACCCCGATCTTCCTCTGGCAATCAAAAAAGCACATGCGCTGGGCTACAGCTCTATAACCGTTGATACAAACGGATACCTGTTTAATAATATTCTAACCAAAATCGGGCCTGATGAAGTAGATTTCTTTAGTTTCAGTATTGATGGAGCGACAAGAACAACAAATGACATGATCAGGGGAAAGGGCTCTTATGACAAATGCATTGCCGGCATCCGGGATGCTGTACAAAAAGGCTTTAACACCAGCGTTATCTATACAGTAAGCAGTCTCAATATTGATGAACTCACAATGATGCCGCCTCTTTTGGAAAAACTCGGTATTGATAGATTTTTCATCCAGGTTATTGGTGTAAGAGGAAATCCGGTTAAAAAGGATTTCCCGAAAACAGACCGGACTGAAATGAATCAGGCTGGAATTAATCAGACCGGGATTCAGGTCCCGCGTGCGTTATGGACTGACATTATACCTGAAGCAGCCGAAAGAACAGCAGAACTCGGAATAATCGTAACCTACCCAAAAGTTTTTTTAAGTCCGGAAGATACTTTTGAATGCGCAGGCCTGGTTGCGGATAATTAT
>JAERRQ010000328.1 GCA_016735355.1 Desulfobacterales bacterium
GTCAGGATATCGGCATCCCGTCCGAAACAGGCTGTAACATTAAATCCGGCCTGCTCAAATTTTTTAATGGTGTAATTAACCGCATCAACCTGACCGGTCATGAGCGAAGATGAAAAAAACATTATTCCCAGGCGGGCGGCATCGGGCCGATAGTTTTTTCTTTTTTTATACCACTTGCTATATTCTTCATAATTTGAAGAAATTGTTTCCGCCCCATAATGGTAGATACCAATATTCGGTTTTTTTTCAACTTTGCCAAAGGTTACAGCCGGGTCAAACTCCTTTTGCACAACCCATCTGATCAGATTTTTAATATTATTAACCGAAAGATTTTTAAAATAACTGCTTATCAGGGGATCAAATATAAAACCTTGGGCCTGCAATCCTTTATCATCCCTGGAACCCCTGACCGCATAAATCCGTTTTTGATCAATATCAAGGTTAGTGATAACGTAATCGTTTAAATCCTGCATCATGACATCGACTATGATTACTTCTGAGGAGGCGATAAAATCCCGCGCTTTTTTATCTTTTTCTATATCCGCAAAAGTGAAAAAATCCGCTTTGATCTTATCCGGCAGTTCAAGCTCGTTAAAAGCCTTATTAACAACGCAGGTATCACCATAAATCACCAAAAAGGAAAGCCTCTCCGCAAGACATGGGGCAACGCCACAGATAAAAAAGAAAGGGTTAAAAAAGAAAAATATTAAAAAAGAAATTTTGGTTTTCACAATAATCCTCATGTCCTGACGGGCACTGTAGGGGCGACCTTTGTGGTCGCCCAATTAGGGCACCCACAAGGGGTGCCCCTACTCAGGAACATAGACCATGCTTCCATCCGCAAGTTTATACGCCACCCCGAGCCTTTGCCCCATCCCTTTGGCTTTATCTTTGGTAATTTTGATGGCTTTAATTTTTTTTCCTTTTTTGGTTATTATCTCCATCCGGCCGGCTTCATCCTGTTTCATAATAGTAAAGTTGGACTTTTCGCTGAAAAGATCCTGGAGGTGATAGGCTGAAAACAGGGTTACAATCAATCCGACTATAAATACAAGGCCAAGATCAAACAGGTTGGCGACTCCGCCCATGGGATCTTCGTCATCCTGATTATTATAATTTAACAAAGGATTATTTCTTTTTTTTTGGAAGTATTTCATACCTGATTTAATTCCTTGTTTTTATGCCTGATTTTCATGCCTGATCTTCATGCTGGGCAGTTAAAATTTCAGCGGATAGTTCAATATTTTTGATATCCTCCGCGATCCATCGTTTTTTTATGGTATAAAAAAAATATGCGACGAGTCCTGAAGCCATTCCCACTACAGTAGTAGTAAAAGCTATAACCAGGTCAGAAGATAATTTTGTTATATCTCCCTGTCCCAGCGCAGCCAGGCCGGTTCCCATGGGAATCAGGGTTCCGATCAGACCAAGGCCGGGGCCTATTCTGACTGTCATTTTCAATCTGTCGATCGATTTGAGGCTTAAAAGGATATTCTCCTGTAAAAGATTTTCAACCTCGGATTCAACAACCCGGCTTCTTTTGGAAAGCAGGTTCTTGAGTTGGTTTATAAATAAATTTACACGATGCGGTAAATGGCCTTTTTCATACCCTTTTCGGATAAGTTCAGGTAATTTTTCAGGTTCATTTTTATCAAGCCGGATCCGTTCAAGCCATTCCGCACAAAAAGACCCTGAATATATCAAAATCCAGAAAATTAAAACAACCAGCACAAACAGAACCGGGTAAAGCAGGGAGGATGCAATCAGGTATATAAATGATTTTAGTAATGCTCCTATATCCAATTTAGATTTTCCTTATATTTTGGGTAGTAATTAAAAATCCGGTAAAAAACGAGGTTAGCGTTGCAGCAACCGATAAAAATGAATATTTTAGCGGTATGCTTTGTGACTCGCCTTGATAAAGCGCCAGCCGGTAGATTTTGTCCATGTCCGAAAATTGGGGCAGAATAATAACAGAAAGAAAAAAATATATTGAAATCGCAACCATGGCCACGCCCAACATTGTTTCCGGCGCAGCGCCGGATCGTGCTTTCACCAGGTGCAGGATGGGCAGCATTAAGAGACTGACAATGATAAAGGATGCGTATCCGCCCATGAGGGGAGTAATTCCGGATGCCGGAAAGTATGAAATCAGAAAGGCCACGGTAAAAAGGATTACAGTCATGCAAACAGGGCAGGGGATCACCAGTGCCAGCCATCCGTAAGTGCTTTTATTATTTTTATTGTTCCGCTTTAACAGCGCGATTCCCCAGGCAGCAAGCAATCCGGCCGCAATAATATGGATAAACATGCCTGATTTAAAAAAGGCTTGCGCTTTTTCAAAATACTGGAGAAAATCAATCTTTTTAAGCAAAAAGTACGACAATAAAAACAGGATAAAATATACTCCACTGTAAATCGTCAGGATAGCGGTTTTTCTTTTCAGGCTCTTTTTTTTTTAAAAAAAATAATGGAGACCGATGCCGCTTTTTATCGCAAAAATTCCAAGGCTGAAAAAGATGCCCAGGAAAAGGCTTTTAAATTCCAT
>JAERRQ010000372.1 GCA_016735355.1 Desulfobacterales bacterium
CATAATTACTTGTTCTTGTGCCCGTCTTCTGTGTTGCATCAATGGCCACAGACTTCGAGTATGCAACCATTGGTGCGCCTTGAAGACGACCACAAGCCCGGCGCAATTATGGGCAATTTATTTCATCCCCAATCCTAACAGGCAGATTTTCTATCAAACCAGGGATGAGGGGAAAAAGATTTTTTCATAAAGATATAAAGCATACCGGTCGGTTATGCTTGATATCAAATCACATGCAACCCTCTCAACAGGCCTGTTTTTATCTGCAACCCGTAAATCCATGCTTTCAAGCCTTTTAAAAAGTTCCTCCTGATTTTCCAAAAAATAGGTGTAAAGTTCAGAGAGAATTTTTTTTGATTTAACAAACTCCCGGTGTACGCGGTTGGAACGATACACTTTATCATAAAGAAACTTCCTCAATTCTTTCATGGCGGCTGATACGTCATCACTAACCTGCATGTGCATTTTGCCGTCTGAAACCCGGCTTGAAAAAACAAGATCTTTAACCATTGTCGTTGCCCGTTCGGAGTAGGAGTTGCCCAGCACTTCTTTGCATGAATCAGGGACCATGCTCTCTTTAATTACACCGCTTTTTATGGCATCGTCAAGATCGTGATTCAGATATGCCATTATATCCCCTATTCTTACTATCCGCCCCTCAACAGTATTGGCAGTTTCCTCCGGATCGCTGGAAATGACTTTGCCGTAGCCTTTGGAGTGCTTTAATATTCCATCTCGTACTTCATGGGTAAGATTGAGCCCTTTTCCGTTGTTTTCCAGCAGATCTACAAGACGCAGGCTCTGTTTGTTGTGTGAAAAATCAGGGGAATAAATTTCCTGGAGGCAGTTTTCACCACTATGACCAAAGGGTGGATGCCCCAGGTCATGACCCAGTGCAATGGCCTCGACAAGATCTTCATTAAGGAACATGGCGCGTGCTATGGTTCTTGATATTTGGGCTACTTCGAGTGTGTGTGTCAGGCGGGTTCTGTAAAAATCACCAAGGGGGGATAAAAAGACCTGGGTTTTGTATTTTAATCTTCTGAAAGCATGGGAATATACAATCCTGTCCCGGTCTACCTGAAAAGGAGTGCGTATGGGGCATGCCTTCTCTTTAATTGCCCTCCCTTTTGATTCAGCGCTTAAGCAGCCAACCGGAGACATAAAACTTTTTTCACGGTTTTCGAAGGTTTTACGTATTGTCATATATTTATCATAACATATTCAAGCATCAAATTCAACCATTCAGCGCCTCGATTTTTTACTTTGTTTTAGCGGGCCATGATGATATGCATACGCCTATGATCAGAAAAACAACTATAAAAGATATTAAATTTATACATAAACTTTTAATGGCATATGGCAGCAAAGGGGAACTGCTCCCCAGACCTTTAAGTGAACTTTACGATCATATAAGGGATTTTTCAGTTCATATTGAGGAGCAGACTAATATTTTAACAGGTTGCTGCGCTCTGCAATTTTGCTGGGAAGATCTTGCTGAAATTCGATCTCTGGCTGTACGTCCCGATTATACAGGGAAGGGCATAGGAGCCGGACTTGTGGATGCTGCTCTTTCAGAGGCGGAATCTTTCTGTATTAAAGAGGTCTTTACACTTACCTATCAACCTGAATTTTTTAAAAAATTTGGTTTTAAAATAATAGACAGATCAAGCCTGCCGCTTAAGATATGGGCAGACTGTATCCTATGTGTGAAGTTTCCGGATTGTGACGAAACTGCCATGATGAAAAAAATCAGGAGTAGATAACATTCAAAGGTATAGGTGGACATTCCCAAACCCCAGGCCTTGGGCAAAGATGCTGCCCACCCACTGAAAGCCAGTTTAAATCCGGCTTGATTTCCCTCAATTTTCCGTCATCAGGGGGCCTGGATTGGCTGGTATAGTCATAGGTAGTTTGAAAAATGGCAATGCCTTTATCCTCTCTGTGTGCAACAATATAATTTTTGGTTAATGTTTGTGGCTTTATGTTGTTATCCCTGGCTATTTGCTCAATCTCATTCTCATCAAGCTCCATCAGAATCGTCTTTGAGACCCCTCTTTCGGAAATTCTGATAAGAGCTCTCGATTCGCTGCTGCCTGTATAAATAGTGTTGATACAGGGTATACGTTTAAGGTATTGGGCGGCAACAATAGCTGCTGTTCTTCTGCCTCCAACCATAAAGGGCTGGCCATAATATTCAAAATATTTTTTTTGAATATCTTCCGCACACTTGTCACCTTTTTCATAGAGATTTTTTGAAATGTAGCGCAGGTTCTTGGCCAGGTCTTCTGCGGCATCGGCAATGGGCCAGTCGATTCTTACATGAAAATGAGAGAGACTGTATCGGTCTCTTGCCTTGGCGTCGGGATTCCTTTGAATAAGCAGAGCATAATCCACAGGAAGCAGCGTTTTAAGGAAGTTATAAAAATGTACGGATTCAAGGTATTTCTGATTTCTGTCGAATTTATCTGTGAGGGAAAAAGCTTTGGAGCGGAGTAGATTCTGTTTGGTTGTCTTGTTTACATCGAAAAATCTGATATATTTTTTATGATCATCGGGTATCAAATCTTCTATAAAAATTACCAGAAAAGCATT
>JAERRQ010000215.1 GCA_016735355.1 Desulfobacterales bacterium
TAATAACAACGCACTACATAATAATTGGACATTAAGCTGTTAGGTATTAGCTGTTAGCGGTTAGCTTACTTGTTGAATTTATAGTAATTTAGCTAAAACCTAATAGCTAATGGCTAATGGCTAAATCGCAAAAGCAGTATTTTTTGTCCAAAAATATGCTTAAAATAGCAAAATTATTATGAGGTCTGAATTAACATATGCGTGTAGAATCAAACAAAGAAGGTGTTCCCATGAAGATTAAAAAAAAATCCATCGTTATACTACATTATTCCATTGCAAACAGTGATGGTAAATTGCTCGAAACAACCCAAAACGGTCCGCCTGCCCAGTTTATATGCGGAACAGGCCTATTTATACCGGGTTTTGAGGATGAGCTGATCGGCCTTAAGGCCGGAGATAAAAAAACTATTATTATCAGTCCCGAGAAGGGGTACGGTAATGTCAAGGAAGAACTTATATTAAAAGTTCACCGCAGTGACCTTCCTGAAACAGATATAAAGGTGGGTGGCACATTATGGAGAGAATCTTCCCATAGCGAGAAAATTCCTTTTAAAATCAATGGGTTCCTTGATGATTGGGTTTTTCTTGACGGGAACCATCCTTGGGCAGACTATGAACTCCACTATCATGTAACCATTTTATCCGTCAGAGATAACGAGGGTTTGGACATAAGGATTACATAAAAAAGGGTAGGCATATTCTATCGCCTACCCTTTAAAATTTTTAGAATTATTTAATTACAAAATATCAAAAAGCTTACTTCCCACCAAAGGCTGAATCCGTCATATCCGCTATAGCCGAATCAAGCGTAGTAACCGCATCCATCTTACCGCAGGCAACCGGAAGAATGTCATTTATAAAATAAGAGGCTGTCTTGACCTGGCCATGATAAAAGGGCGCATCCTTGTGCTTTGCCACTTTTTCTTTTTGTTTATCCTCATCCAGATTTTTGAGGATTTTGGCCAGTTTTGGCGCTGCAATAGAGGCTCTCCAGAGCAGCATCCAGGCAATGCAGAGATCGCCGGTTACTTCCAGAATAGGACATGCCTGCGCAAAAGCGTCAAGGACTTTCTCAGAGGCGCCAGCCTTGCCAAGCTCCATTACGGTATTCTGATACTTGCCAAGGGCTGCTTCAACTTTGACTGCCAAACTGTTAATCTCCGGAATATCCTTGGCAACTGCTATGGTCTTGTTGATTTCATCAAGCAAACTCTTTAAGGCTGCTCCTTTTTTCATGCCAAGTTTTCTGCCGAGAAAATCAAGGCCCTGTATACCGGTTGTACCCTCATAGATAGTAGCTATCTGAACATCGCGCAGAAGCTGCTCTACCGGATATTCGCGGCAGGCGCCTGCACCACCGTAAATTTGGATACCCATTGTGCACATTTCACACCCGCGCTCGGTTGTATGGGCTTTGCATACCGGGATGAGCATTGCGATTATATATCCCAAACGCGTTTTTTCTTCTTCGCTGATATCCGGATTCTCAACCTGATCCATGCACAATCCGACATAATAATTAAGGCTTCTGAGACCTTCAATATTGGATTTCATCCACATGAGCATTCTTCTCACGTCAGGATGCTCAATAATTGCAACCTGATCGGCATCCGGGTTGCGAATCTCGGTTATGCGTCTACCCTGTATTCTTTCACGGGCATAGTTCAGTGCATAAAGAAACGAGGTGCTGGAAAGGCCCAGGGCCTGGATGGCAACAAAAAGCCGTGCTTCATTCATCATATGGAACATTGTCCTGATTCCGTCATGCTCCTTGCCAAGCAGAAATCCGACACACTTCCCTTTGCTTCCGAAGGTCAGGCTGCAGGTAGAACTTCCGTGAATCCCGATCTTTTCTTCAATGCCGGTGCAAACGCAATCATTTCTTTCACCTATAGAACCATCTTCATTAACCAGATATTTAGGTACTATAAAAACTGATATACCCCTGGTGCCCTCGGCAGCGCCTTCAATTCTCGCCAGCACCGGGTTGATTATATTATCTGTGAGATTACCCTCGGCCTGGCTGATGAATACCTTGTTACCGGTTAAATAATATGTGCCGTCGTCATTCTTTACAGCCGTAGTAGCAATTGCACCTACCTCGGATCCGGCATCAGGCTCTGTCAGGGCCATTGTCCCTGCCCACTCGCCTGAATAAATTTTTCCCAGGTATAATTTTTTTTGTTCATCAGTACCGAAAACTTCTATAAGTTTACCTGCTCCATGGGTAAGGCCCATGGCAAGGGCCAAACAGGTGTTGGCGCCCTGAAAAAGTTCATCAACAGCCATTTTAACGACCTGGGGCATTCCCTGGCCTCCTACATCGAGATCGTCTGCAAGGGCTATCCATTCGCCTTCTTTTATCAGTTTATAAACATGGTGATATGACTCGGGAACCTTGACTTCACCGGCTTCAAAGGTACATCCCTCCTGATCGCCTTCAATCGAGCTTGGAACCAGTTCTTTGACAGCCAGGGCCCTGGCTTCTGAAACAACCATATCAAAGGTTTTTTTGTTAAGATCTGCGAACCTGGGATCGTTGGTCAATGATTCGATGTTTAACTGATCGTGGAGGACAAATTGGACATCTCTTCGATCGTTCAGTAATTGTGCCATGTTTTTATTGCTCCTTTCACCAATTTTTCAAATTATAAAAAGCATTCAATTTTGTTAACCCGTCGTTAACATAGATAATTATTGAAATCAAGCGTCAATTAGTTTTTTGATAAAATATAGATGTTCAGATAAATAATTTCACTGCGTTATCGGTCGTCGGAGTAGGGGGTCAAAATTTTAAACCTCTACCCCCCCTCTGGCTTTGTGGCAAATTTTAAAATCGGATAATCATCTGAAAATCTATAGCTGAATTAGTGCCTGAACGAAAACTAAAAACAGATACTATTTCAGATATTTAAACATTATTCAAGAAACGAAGATTTTCGCAAAGCTGTTAGCCTTTAGCCGTTAGCTATTGGCTCAAGGAACTATCTGTTTGATTTTAAAAGCTAACAGCTAAAAGCTAATGGCTCAAAAACTTCGATTTTGAAAACATCCTTAACCTACAGGAAATATGGCAATTTCAGCTTTTCGTTCAGGCATTAACTATATGGTTAGCGAACTGTATATACGCAAAAGCTTATCCGGAAGTTCATTAACATTTGAAATAACATTATGGTGCATCTCACCGTACAGGTCGTCCAGCATGGGATCTCCCGGGATGTTAACGGTTATCGCCTTGGCATAAATATTTTTCGAGCGTGCTTCCTGCATAGCTTTGCGCGTATCCTCTATTGCATATTTCTGTTTGTAATCAACATCATTCGGGAAACCATCTCCAATAATCAGCAGCAAACGAATTTTTGAAGAAACTTGTTCCAACCTGCTGACAGCATGCCGGATTGCTGCTCCCATACGGGTACTTCGCTGGGGTGCCATGGCATTAATTCTATCCTTGATTTCCGGTTCCATGCATTCATCAAAATCCTTAATATTAAAATAATCCACACCAAACCTTCCCGTACCTGAAAAACCGGCTATGGCAAATGAATCACCAACAACATCAAGAGCTTCACAAAATAGCACAATGGCCTCTTTCTCAACATCCAGAACCCGTTTTTTTGATCCTTCAACCCTATTGGCTGTGGAGCGCGACAGATCGACAAGAAGCAGAACTGCCACATCTCTATCCTGTTTTATACGTTTTATATAAAGGCGGTCGTCCGGAGTCAGGCCCGCTTTTTTATCAATTGCAAAATCAAGCAGCGCTCTGTAATCGAATTCATCCCCCTCGATCCACTGTCTTAATATTTTAAGGCTTTCAGGTTTAAGGAGCTCGAATGAGTAACGGATTATCCTTACGAGCCCTTTATGCTGCTTTAGAATATCATCGTAAAAAGTACTCTCTTCCCAGAGTGCAGTCTTGTGGCGCACCATGACATAATCCTTGAGATAATCACCCAGACTGTAATCCCACTCCGCATACCTTGAAACAGGGCCGGCGAATTCATCCGCATTAACAGGATTAATAGCTGATTTCCCTAAAAGCCCCTCAATGTCTACCCCGGAAAGGTCTACAGAGACTCGGTTATGCTTTATGTCCGACAATATATCGGGATCAGATGATATTATTATATCCTCTATATCATCCGGGGACAAAGCGCCATTATTATTGACAAGCTTTTTGCGTACTTCGGATTTATAAACATTGAATCCGTTTTCCTGAAGTAAAAGTTTGACCTTTGCAGCGGTTTTTTCAAAATCCAGGTGTTTGGAAAAAAAAAGATCAGGCCTTATGTCCCGGCCAAAAGGTATTTTTATAGGCTTGTAAAAATCCTCCAACCTGCCTGAAGGGAGCCCGATTTTTAAGAGATCTTCCATTTCAGCATATATCTTTGCCGCAAACCCCGCGGATTTTTCCACACCATCGCTTTCATTGAACTCCTCTCTCCAAAACCCGGCAACCCGCGTCACAAAACCAGTTGACACGGTTTTCGCACTTATAAACCGCTCACAGGGTATGTCCAGCGCTATCAAAGCATAAAGCAAAAATACAGTACCAAATGGATCATCTTTTCTGAATATTCGCGTTGCTTCAGCCTGTATCAGTGGCATAGTGCGTTTAATCAAACCCGGGTAACGGTTTTTTAAAAGCGCATTTAAACGGCCATGCTCCATTATTGTAAAGATGTCTGCGGCCAAGTCTTTGACAGGGAATGATGAAAAAAATAATTCAAGTTCTGAAATATTTTTATGGTCGTCTTTTGAAGCAGATATAGAGATTCCGCACAGATCCCTTAACCTGTCCGAATCAAAATCGAATGTGCCGAATTCATAGTATCCGGCTTCAAGTTTTGTTAAGGCTTTATATAAGTTGAGGTTTTCATCCCTGATATGAAAAAAATCAATCTCCTCCGGAAGATAAATGAACCTCCCGTCTGAACAGACCATAATCTCTTTTTTAGAAGCCTTCAGAAGCGGGTCAGGCAGCCCGGATATGGAATGTACGGATATAGCGAGTCCTGTTCTGGCCCTTAGATACCTGTTTAAATTATGTCTTATGCTTTCAAGAGAAACGGTGATCTGTAATTCAACACAGGCATTTATTCCTGCCCTGGATTCTAAAGATAAAAATTTTTCCCCAAGCCTCCCATTATTTTTATTTTTTTTCAGACCTATGGATACAAAACTATTGAGCGCCTCCCGGGATAAAAGATAAAGACCCCTTTCCATCCCCTCCAGGAATTTATCAGCCAAATGGGGATTTTGCCTGACAACCCGCCTCAGCTCTTTTATCTGCCAGTGCCTCCTTGGCGCAGAGAAGGAGAGTACTGCTTTTGGTATGGCATCTGCAAAATGGCGGCATCTGTTATAAGTAAGGTCCTGGGCAAAAATATCACAAAGTAAATCAGAATAAACAGCGGCCGCCTCAAGGTCGCGGCATTCAAGCAAATTAGACAAAGATTCAAGAGGAGTGTTTAATATATGTTCTCCCTTGTTATACATAACTTTGACGGCACATAAAAATTTTTCCAGAATAATTCGATTGCCGCGTAACAGCACCTGGGCAAGATATGTTGCCATTATCTTGCCGAAAGTAGGCCCGCGCAAGCCCGCATTCCGTACCATGCCCCGGTACAGATAAATATCCCCCGGGTCGACCTCGCCTATAAGCTTCAGATAACCTTCCGCAACAGCATAGCCGAAATAAATTTCCCGGGAGAGCCCCCATAGAGTCTCATCCACCAACATTCCTGCTGAATCAGAAGATACGGGTTTTTTTTTCCCTTCAAGGCGCTCCAAAACATTATCGGCAAGTTCCGGGTCCACCAAAGCAAGCTGTTTAATCGCATTTTTCATATTATCTGATTCCTGTCTATGGGGGAATAGTGATTTAGGGAAAGTGAAATTGCTTTGTTGTGTTACGTACACGGCACACGTTATTAATAGTGAGCCTATACTCTTCAATTATGGAAGTCAAGGCAAGTCCAAGCCCAGCCCAGCCCAGGGCGATTGCATCAAAAAGTCAGCTTTACTATTATATCACAAATGATAAAGGGTTCCTTTGTGCAGGTTCATGGAATAGCTATATTTCAAGGTTTTTTATAACAGGGGGTATAGATGGGCAAATGAGTTGACAGTAAAGCTTTTTTTACGCTACTTTATCATGAATTCTGAAACTGATTATCGCTATGCAGATCTTGCCATGATTATTCAGGCCGGATAAAAGATAACGCAAAACAGGTGCATGAGATATGGATGGGGCGGATATGGAATCCGCCCCTACGTTCATGAATATGGTTTGGCATAATGACAAATTCATGCGATTGAATATTGTGGATGTCCGAATTGTATTTTGCTCAATTGCTGTATGCCGTTTAAATGATTACATCATTTTGGATATTGATGATGTAGGGGCACGATGCATCGTGCCCTTACGGTGATTTCAATGATTCCATGAATATGGTTTGGCATAATGACAACTTCATAGAATTGGGTTGCGGGCAAAGCCCGCCTTAGTTTACACTTTAAGACACATAAAGGGTTAATCAATGAAAAAAATTCTGGTGATCCATGGGCCGAACCTCAATATGCTGGGGAAACGGGAGCCTGAGATATACGGCCGAAAAACTCTTGAAGATATAAATACTGCCTTAAAAGATCGGGGCCGGGAACTGGGGCTTGGGGTGGAAACATTTCAGTCTAATGTTGAAGGTGAAATTGTAGAGAAGATCCAGCAGGCACTCGGGCAGGCTGATGGTGTTATAATTAACCCTGCAGCTTATACTCATACCAGCGTAGCTATAAGAGATGCGCTTCTATTGTTTGATGTTCCAATTATAGAAGTGCATCTTTCAAATATATACAAACGCGAGCCGTTCCGCCACAAGTCTATGATATCGGATATTGCCGCCGCCCAGCTTGCCGGGTTTGGCGATTACGGCTATATTATGGCTTTGGAGGCTCTGCCGCGGATGCTTCAATAAAGGCAACAGCTTTTTTCAGCCTTGATATAACGACATCCTTGCCCAGGACATGTATAATTTCAAATATACCAGGACTCACTGTTTTGCCGGTTAGCGCCACCCTGACCGGCTGGGCTATTTTACCAAGTTTGATTTCGCAGCTTTGCATTACCTTTTTAAATGCATCTTCAAGATTGGCTTCGTTGAAATCTTCAATCGCCTCTATATGGCCGCAAAGGATTTTCAATGGTTCAAGGGCGGCAGGTTTAAAATTTTTTCGGGCCGCTTTTTCTTCATAAGAGATTTCGTCCTGGAAATAGAAAAGGGCTCCTTCGGTCAAATCTATCAAGGTTTTGCTTCTTGTGTTCAGGGTCTCGATTATTTTGTCCAGGTATCGGTTATTATCATTATTGATACTACGTTCTTTTAAAAAAGGCTTCCAGTGTTTAACAAGTTCACGCGGTGGAGAGGCTTTGATATGGTCTGCATTAAGGGATAAAAGTTTTTCCTGGTCAAAAATACCGGCGGATCGTCCTATATTATCGAGGTTAAATTTTTCTATCAGCTCGTCAATCAAAAAAAATTCCTGGTCTCCGTATGACCAGCCCAGCCTGACAAGATAATTTAATAAAGCCTCAGGCAGGTATCCCATATCCCTATATGCCGTGACGGACATGGCGCCGTGTCGTTTACTCAAGCGGCTTCGATCATTGCCAAGCACCATGGGCACATGACCGTAAACCGGGAGTTCGATTCCAAGAGCTTTGTATATCTGTATCTGCCTGGGGGTGTTGTTAACATGGTCATCTCCTCTTATGACCGTATTGACGCCCATTGTGATGTCATCAACCACTACGGCCAGGTTATAAGTCGGTACCCCGTCACTTCTTACGATTATAAAGTCATCGAGCTCGGCATTCTGAAACTGGATATTGCCCTTGATACTATCTTTCAAGACCGTCGTACCGGCGGAGGCGGATGCAAAGCGCACAACCGCATTGTCGGTTTTCCCGATACCCCTGTTTCTGCATCGGCCATTATATTTTGGCTTGTCCCCGGAAGCCATGGCTTTTTTTCTCATTTCCTCGATTTCTTCAGAAGTACATGTGCAATAGTAAGCATTTCCTGAATCCAATAGTTTTTGTACGTATTCCTTATAAATATCAAACCGTTCGGATTGAAAATAAGGGCCTTCATCCCAGTCTATGCCTAGCCATTCAAGACTGTCAAGTATAGCATCCACAGAAGCCCTGGTGGAACGTTCCCGATCAGTGTCTTCGATTCTAAGTATAAATTTTCCTTTCATATTACGTGCATAAAGCCAATTGAACAGAGCCGTTCTGGCGCCGCCCACATGCAGATAGCCTGTAGGGCTGGGTGGAAATCGGGTTATAACAGTTTTCATTTTACAGTATCCTTAACATACTTTTTACCGGGCGTGGTTTTTTGTGAGCTCCGGTGGGAGAGATTGATATGTGAAAATCTATAGTCTGAAGGGATGTCATTTAAAAAGCAAATAATAGAGATTGGTTTTAATTGCGGCCAGTTCAGAGTATAAGATATGAGTATTGAGAATAAAGACACGATCTGCTTTATCGTTCGTCGGAGTATTATAATACGCCTTCATCTTCCTGGCCTTTCAAGGTATAATGACAGTTGAATTTGAGTATTTTTTTGGCAATAAAGGTAACTGAGATATTATTTCGTCCCCGTTCCTTAAGTATAGGAAAGTAATGAAGCCGGCGATTATTTAAGATGAAAATGGTTGAAGGCCCTGGGGCTGCAGGGCCTTCAATTTACAATTGATTATTTCCTTCCAGTTCTCTAATAGTTACTTGCCACCAAAAGATGCTTCGGAAATTTCCACAGCAGCTCCGTCTGATGCTGAAACAGCATCCAGCTTGCCGGCAGTAACTGGAAGCATTGTGTTAATAAAGAATTGAGCTGTTTTGACCTGACCTTCATAAAAGGCTGTATCTTTTTTACTTTTACCTATTTTAGGTGCTGCAATTGATGCGCGCCATAAAAGCATCCAGGCCATCACAATATCTCCTGTAGCTTCCATGAAGGGATGGGAAAATGCATATGCATTGAGTGCTTTATCCGACCTTGATGCTTTTCCTATTTCAACTGCAACTACTTGATATTTAGCATAAATCGTCTCCATATTGGCGACAATCTGCTCCAGTCCTGAAACTTGTTTGGCTTTTTCAATGGTTTTTTTGATTTCTTCCAGAAAATTATTAAAGGGTTTTCCGCCTTTCATGCCAAGCTTGCGGCCGAGGAGATCCATAGACTGGATACCATTTGTCCCTTCATAAATCTGGAAAATTTTGCTGTCCCTTAGAAGCTGGGCCACAGGATACTCTTCAACAAATCCATAGCCGCCATAAACCTGGATACCATGACTGCAGACTTCAAAAGCTTTGTCGGTAATATAGCCCTTGATAATCGGCGTTAATACGGCAATAAGGTCGTCATGTTTTTCCTTTTCTTCCTCACTATCTGCAATTGCAATTCTATCATAACAGAGTCCTCCAAAATAGATAAGACTTCTCATTCCTTCAACGTAGGACTTCATAATCATGAGCTGCCGCCGAACATCCGGATGCTGAATAATCGCAACCGGCTGCGAATCCGGGGGAGCTGTAAGATGCTTGGTTTGAATTCTTTCCCTGGCATAATTAAGCGCATATAAGAATGATGTGGTGGCATTGGCAAAGCCCTGAAGCCCGACCATCTGACGAGCTTCGTTCATCATCTGAAACATGGCGCTCATACCTTTGTTCTCTTTGCCCAGCAGTGTACCGATGCATTGTCCCTTACCGCCGAGTGCAAGTGAAGCCGTGCTGTTTCCATGAATTCCCATTTTTTCTTCAATGGCCGTGCAAACCACATCGTTGAATTCGCCAAGACTCCCGTCTTCATTAATCCTGAATTTGGGGACAAGAAACAGGGATATCCCCTTGGTTCCGGGAGGGGCGCCTTCAATTCTGGCCAAAGTAGGATGGATGATGTTGTCCACCATGTTCTGCTCGCCGCCTGAAATAAATATTTTATTGCCTGTTATAGAATAGGTGCCGTCATCATTTTTTGTCGCAACTGTGGTCAGGGCACCGACATCGGAACCAGCCTCCGCTTCTGTAAGGAGCATTGTACCGGACCATTCACCTGAAAGCATCTTTTTCAAGCAGAGTTTTTTTTGTGCTTCAGTTCCAAATATTTCCACCAGCCTGGCTGCACCATGGGTTAACATATTGTAAAGCATAAATGAGTTGCAGGCACCGTAAAGATATTCATTTGCAGCCATTGAAACAGCCTTGGGCATTCCCTGGCCGCCCCATTCCGGATCGTCCGACATGGCCAGCCATTCCCCTTCTTTATACAGCTTATTGGCCCTGTGAAACTCTTCCGGAACCTTTACCTGGCCCGCATCAAATATACAACCTTCATCACTTATTTTCTGGAGCGGAAGGATTTCTTTAATCGCCAGGTTTCTTGCTTCCGAAATAATCAGATCAACTGTTTTTTTGTTGAATTCTGCAAATTTTTCATGTTTGGCGAGTTCACCAACTTCCATCTGTTCGTGAAGAACAAAATCGACATCCCTTCGATCAGAAATTACCTGAGCCATAATTTAGATTCTCCTTTTTTTAATTTAAGTATATTAGGGGACTGTACGAGAATAGCTATTTTTCGCAATCTCGGCGTAAAACTAAAATTGTAATCCTCAAAATACGTGAGTGTACTCCTGCGGTAGTCTCTCGGATTTATAAACATATCAATAGAGGCTCTTGCTGAAAAAAGCTAACCATTTGAAATTATTAGTAACTATTGCAAGAGGTAAATTTAACAAATGTTACGTCTTTTTTATAAGAATTTTACTATTTATCATATAATAATGTTTATCGCAAGTAGTTTAAGGGATATTTCATCAATACCAAAAACCTTGTAAGAATGAATTTAATGTTTTTTGGACGGGCCTTTTTTTTTATGTGTTTTTTTATGCGCTTCGTTTTTTTGAATTTTTGCCCAGGAATCACGCAGGGTCACTGTTCTGTTAAATACGAGCCGCCCTTCAGTGGAATCCTTTGAGTCGACACAAAAATATCCTATCCTTTCAAACTGATATCTGCTTTCAGGCTTGGCGGCCGC
>JAERRQ010000260.1 GCA_016735355.1 Desulfobacterales bacterium
TTTTTTGTCAGGTTGTAGCTGCTCTGACAATGCTTTGCAAATAGAGTCCCCGGATGAATATTTGATTCAGGTCAATGACAGGGTTATCAAAGTGTGTGATTTCAACTCTGATTTTGAAATGATTGAATCCTTGTACCCATATAACTCAATGCAGACCCCGGCTATTTTAAATGATGCGAAGGTTATGTTTTTAAATCAGCTGATAGAAGAGATGGTTCTGGCTGAAAGGGCCGAAGAATTGAATATTAATATTACTGATAATGATGTAGAAAAGGTTGTCTCTGATATAAAAAAAGACTATCCTGATGATGAATTTAAAAAAAATTTTCTTGAAAATGCTGTTCCATATAATTTCTGGAGAAATGGGATCAGGAAACGTCTCCTTATGGAAAGGGTCATTGAAAAAGATCTGGGAGAGAGGATAGCGATAATACCTGAAGATATAATAAAGTATTACGAAGGATATAATGAAGGTAGAAATGAAAATTCTGATTCAACAATAGGGCCCGATGATATAAATAAAAAAATAATAAGACATTTGCGCAGGGAAAAATCGGAAAAGATGTATGTTCCCTGGCTGGGTGATCTGAAAAAGAAATATAATATTAAAGTGAACAGAACTGAATGGAATAAAATAATACAAGGCTGATTCAATTAAAAATGAAGGTATATTTTTACTCAATATTTAAGATCTCAGAGTTTAATTTTGTTTATATAATTTTTTTCTTGTTATCGTTTTTTTTTGTAAATTGTAGCTTGAGCAGCGCTGAAGTGGTTGATAGAATTATTGCAATTGTTAATGACAAGATAATAACGCTTTCCGAACTTAATCTTGCGTTGAAACCTTATCTGGCTCGAATCAAGTCAATGGGGCGTACCTCGGAAGATGAACGGCAATTTTTGTATACCGTTCGGAAAAAAATACTCAATGATCTCATCAATGATAAACTGACTTATCTGGAAGCAAAGCATTATAATGTTACAGTAACAGATGATGAAATTGATCAAACAATAGAACGGATTAAAGAGACTAACTATCATACTGATGAGGATTTCAGGGAAATATTGGCAAAGGAAGGCTTGACAATTGAGGAGTATCGTCGGGATCTTAAAGAGCAGATGCTCAGATCAAGGGTTGTTGATTATGAAGTACGTTCCAAGGTTGTTATAACTAAAGAAGATATAATGGCATATTATGAAGCTAACCAGGAAAAATATGCCGATGAAAAGAGGTATCATCTTCGTAATATTTTAATGCGTCCTTCTTCTTTTGAGGGTGAAGAAACCAGGCAAAAGCTTTTGGACAAGATGCAGGATATCCTGGCAAAATTAAAAGAGGGGGAGTCTTTTTCAGATTTGGCGCGTGTTTACAGTCAATCCCCCTTTGCCGCAGAAGGTGGCGATCTCGGATTTTTCAAGTTTGATGATCTTGCACCTACAATACAGGATGCTTTAAAAGGGTTAATGGCGGGGGAGGGGACCGGAATTCTGGATACCGACCAGGGATTTCAGATGTTTTATATTGAAGATATTGAAGATACTCTCGACAGGTCCCTTGAAGAGGTGTCAAAGGAAATAAAAGAAATCCTTTATAATGAAAGGGTAAATAAAAGGTTTAAAGTGTGGATTGAGGGGATGCGTGCCAAGTCGCATATTAAGATAATACAGTAACACAGTAAATAGCTCTGCGGAGAGTGGTGATATGAATATCGATCAAGAGAATCTTTCCTTTGGCAGGCTTCTTAGGTCATTAAGACGCGATAAAAACATGACCCTGGATGATCTTTTTGAGATAACCAGGGTATCGAAAACGATGCTGGAGCTTATTGAAAAGGAAGATCATGAGAGACTGCCGGCAGCGGTGCTTGTAAAAAATTTTTTACGCTCCTATGCGGATGCTGTTAGCGCTGATAGAGATGAGATTGTCAGGCTATACCTTCGTAGTAATGAAAATGCCGGCAGGAATCTCCGGCTTGAAGCATCCCGGGCCGAACCTGATAAAAGATTCCGGCCCGGATTTTTGCTGGCCGTTGCAGCTTTGGCGGTGATTATCGGTTTGACGGTTTTTATGATGAGAAAAGGGGCGGAAGAACCGATTGCAACCATAGAGCCTCAGGCAGCTTCTATAGAACAGGGCGCTGCCGAGGAACCGCAAGCTGATCTTTTAAATGAACAGAATCCGCCCGAAGAGGGAGTGGCAGAGGTGGTGGAAGAATTGCCTGAAGCGGAGGAAGCGCCGGTGGCGGTTGTTCCTGAAAAATTACTTCTGAAAATCATATCTGTTGAAGATACCTGGCTTAAAGTGATTATAGATAGCCATGATTCGACTGAATACACTCTTAAACCTGGAGATAGTCTGGAATTTGAAGCCTTTTCCGGTTATAACATCCTCATCGGCAATGCGACAGGGGTTCAACTCTTTTTAAATGATAAACCCATAGAAGTGCCCGGCAGGACCGGCCAGGTTGTGACTATACAGGTTCCGTAGGGGCAGCAGGCCCCTGTGTCTGCCCGATTACAAATTGACCATGCAATGCCGGGTAACCACAGGGGGTTGCCCCTGCGGTTAACGGTAAGTTTTTTATGAAAAATGACAGAAGCACTATATTACTAAAAAGCGTCAAGCGACTGCTTAGACGTGATGCCATAGTACATTTGCGCAAGATAGTATACAAGACTCATGGCGCAGATCTTTCCGAGCTGTTTCGTTCACTCTCTATCCCCCAGCAGCATATTGTTTTTAATTTGATTGAGGATATAGAACAGAAAGGAATTCTTTTAAGTCAGCTTGATGAAAATGATTTTCTCGGTTTGAGCGAAGGTCTGGAGATTGATAGTTTTGTTGAAGTTCTTGAATGCATGCCATCGGATGATGCTGCGGATCTGATAGGACGCCTTCCGGACGGACAGGCCGAAATACTCCTTGAAAAAATGAAAAACGAGGAATCCGATGAGGTCGAAGAGCTTCTGAATTATGAAGATGACTCTGCCGGCGGTATCATGGTTACCGATTTCATTGCTTTAAAGGATGATACAACGGCAAAAGAGGCAATTATATCATTGCAAAAGGAACATATGGATGTTGAGATGCCCTTTTATCTATATGTTGTGGATGAATACGGTAATCTGATGGGTGTTTGTTCCTTGAGGCAGCTTGTTGTTGTTCCTCCTGAAACTCCGCTGAAGGAGTTTATGACAACCGACGTTTTCTCGGTGACTACCGATACCGACCAGGAAGAGGTTGCAAAAATAGTAGCCAGATATGATATTTTGGCAGTTCCTGTTGTGGATGAAACCAACAAGCTGGCCGGTATCGTCACAGTGGATGATGTAATTGATATTTTTCGGCAGGAAGCAACTGAAGATATATTAAAAATGGCAGGCGTCGGCGAAGAGTTTGTCGAAACACAATCAGTAATAAAGAGCACCAGAATACGATTGCCATGGCTTTTTGCCAGTTGTATAGGCGGAGTAGTAGCATTTATTATTATCGATTATTTTGAAGCCAGCTTAACCAAGGTGGCGTATCTTGCGGCTTTCATTCCGGTTATCATGGGGATGGGAGGTAATATCGGGACCCAGTCATCAACTATTGTGGTTCGCGGTCTTGCAACCGGGCGTTTTAATGTACGAGATATTTGGTCTGTAGTTTCCAAGGAATTTCTTATAGGATTTATACTTGGTCTGGTTTACGGTACCTTGATAGGCACTGTTGCCCAATTCAGATATAACACGGCAGCGGTGGCATTTTCCGCAGGACTTGCCGTGCTGAGCTCTATGTCCGTAGCTGCCCTTATCGGTTCCCTGGTACCTATGTTATTTGTCAGGATCAACATAGATCCTGCCGTTGCAACAGGTCCTTTTGTAACCTCTTCAATTGATATTATAAGTGTTTTTATATATTTTAGTATCGTAACCAAGCTTCTTGGTATTTGAAGGGATGCCGATTTTGACAACTCCGGCTATTTTGCTGCGCCGTGTCGATTTTGGTGACTATGATCTTATTATTACCTTTTTTTCTTTAAAAAAAGGAAAGATTTCCCTGATAGCAAAATCCGCAAAAAAGAGCGTCAAGAGATTTGGCGGGCTTCTGGAATTATTCTCTCTACTGGATATAGTCTGGAGCAGTGGACGAAAAAAGGGGCTCCCTGTTTTGCAGGAAGCTTCATTGATAAAGCCGTTCAGTGAAATAAGAAAGGATATAAAAAAGACGGCTTACGCAAGTTACTGGGCGGAATTGATTAACAAGTGGATTGAGGAAGGCACTGTTCAAAAAGAAATTTTCTTCCTTTTTCAGTATGTTTTGTGCGAACTCGATGCCGGAATTATTCCTGATGCCGCATTGTCGATTCTTTTTCAATTAAGATTTATGTTAATATCAGGGCTGCTGCCGAATTTGTCGCGCTGCAGTATCTGCAATACAGGAATAGATCAGACCAAAGAGAATGAATTTACTTGTGATCTTGCAAGTGGCGGCATTCTGTGCGGCCGATGCGGCCGGACAGCCGGAAAAAATTTAAGACTTGCCAGGGGCACAATAAAACAGCTCCTTTGGATGGAACATAAGGATCTGGCAACAGCAGCAAGGATCAGGATCGCGTCAGGATCCATGAAGGAAGGACTCCTCTTTCTCGAATCCTTTGTGCAATATCATATTGGCAAGGAATTGAAGAGTCTGAATTTTTTAAAACAGATACGTTGAGGGTAACCGTTCACGGTTATCGGTTTACGGTTAACAGTTGAATCGGAATACAGAATTAATCCGAGACTATGACTCGTCATTTGAATTTACAGCACGGCAACGGGTGCAATATGAAAAAGTTATTCGATTATCAGCCCTGAAAGGGCGATATATACCAGCCCAGGGCAACGCCCTGGGATTTGAATATCCTATAACCAATCAGCCCTGAAAGGGCGTGACATATATTTGTTTTTATGTATCGCCCTTTCAGGGCTCTTGGGGAATATATAA
>JAERRQ010000192.1 GCA_016735355.1 Desulfobacterales bacterium
GGACTCATACCCTGCGACTATGCCGGCTGCTGCGGAAGCGCCGGCCGCAAAGGCCATATTAATATAAGGCACTGCCGGTGATGTTTTAGGCCACAGGCCGATATAAACATTGGCGCAGCATGCAGGAGATACGATAACAGTCCTCTCACCCAGAGCCTTCAGTGCCCATCTCAAAGCCAGGACAGAGGAACAGCCTGCGCATGCCGAACTGCCTGCCAAAAACAATTCCGGCTTTGTGCTTTCGATTTTTATTAATTCCTTAACTGAAACCATACTCCTATGCTCCAATCTTCAGCCCCATCCATACAGTGCCGTGCTGACATGTTTCATCGGTGGGATATTCATTCTTGTTTTTAATACGCAACAATTTCTCATAGAGTCCGATCTGATCTTCAACTGTCACGTTACGTCCGCCAATTCCCCAAATACACGGAAGAGACTTTACCTTTCGCCTGGCTCTACACAATAAGGACATTACTTCGGTCGATATCGGACCACCTGTGGGATTACCAAAAGCCGTACCCCGGTCTACTACTCCTATCACCTCAACCACGCCATTAAAAAGCTCAAGCAACTCATCAGTTGGAAATGGCCTGATGTATCTAAGTTTTAATGACCCGACCTTTTGCCCTTTGGCACGCAACTGATCCACAGCAATCTTGTTCTGCTCTGCCAGCGCGCCGTAAGCAATCACCACCACATCTGCGTCTTCACAGCAATATAGTTCCACAAGGCCCTTGTAATCTCTGCCAAACTCCGTATTAAAACCCTGAATTGTCTTTTTTATTTTTTCTTTCGATTTAACCATGGCGTCCTGAATCAGGAAGCGGAAATCAAGATACTCCTGTTCCGGCATGACTAAATTACCATGGGTGATAGGATTGTCAGGGTTCAGATTAATATGATCCCACCCGGCTTTTGGCGGCGGAGGCAAGAAATCATCAATGATTTTCTGGGAAGGAATTCGCACAGGTTTGCTGGTATGACTCTGAATAAACCCCCCATAAACAATAAAATAAGGCAAATTAATTTCAGGATTTTCCGCTATTTTATAAGCCATCAGAATCGAATCGAATATCTCCTGATGAGTCGAAGCAAACTGTATGATCCAGCCGCAATCCCGTATTGAAAGAATATCGGTATAATCCGCCCAAATATTCCACGGCGGGGCAATGCCCCGGCTGGCAATGGTTGCCACAACCGGAAGCCTTGAAGAAGAGACCCAGTGAAGCATCTCTGTCATGTAAAGCAAGCCCTGTCCGGAAGTAGCGGAAAACGACCTGGCGCCTGTCATGGAACTTCCCACCAGCGCCGCCATAACCGAGTGTTCAGACTCCACACGGATATAATTGGCATCCAGCTCCTTTTTATCAACAAATTCAGACAGTTTTTCCACAACAGTTGTCTGGGGTGTAATCGGGTATGCGCTTACAACGTTAACCCTGGAGCATTTAGCTCCCCAGGCAGCCGCGTAATTGCCCGACATAATAATTGTCTGTTCTTTTCCCTGTTCATTTTTCATTTTTTTATTCATCCTAAATCTATAGTCTCCATTCAGGAATAATTATTGCTTTTCCCGAACCATCTTTAATGCCTCTTTAGGACATACCGCTACACAGATTCCGCATCCTTTACAATAGGTATAATTAATTTCAGGGATCGAACCCTCTTTATATATCATGACCCCATCCGGACAATATAAATAACAGATTCCGCATTTTATGCATACTTCAGCATCCAGTACCGGACGGAATGTTCTCCATTCGCCGGTTGCGCCTATGCTCCCTTTACACGGAACAGAAACCGGAACAGCCGGTATTTCCCTCCATGAAGAATAACCGGAAGAGGCTGCCGTTTTATTATCTGGTTTTCCCATTTCTCAAATATTCCTCCCTGCTATAGATTTTCAGATAATTAATTTCACAAGGATCCACAAGGATCAAGGATAGGTGTAAAAACCTGAGGGAGGCGTACTGGTAGTACGTTGACCGAAGATTTTGACCGATAACGCAGTAAAATTATTTATGTGGCAATCTATAGATACAGTTTTTAATATACCCTTATGGTTTTTTCATGTGCCAACTTAATAGATTCAATATTCTTTTCAGCTTTGGCTTTCCACTTGTTTTTCAGGACTGTTCCTATTGAATCCATCGATACAAGATTAGTGGCTCCGGAAAAGGCGCCCAGAATAGGCACATTTACCAGCGGGAGACCCTCAAGTGTCAAATCAAGCCCCATTGCTATGCTGGTTCCGGGAAAAGTATAAAGTTCTATATTTTTGGAAAGACCGCTATTTCCATTTAAACTTTCAGCGTTCACAATTACTTTGCAATTTTTTTTTGGAATCGCATTGATAATCGGCGGCAATTTTAACATTGCTTCGTCAAACACCAGTACCACGTCAGGATTTGTTACAGCGGAAATAGTACGAATATCGTCCTGTGAAATTATTAAAAAGGCCCGGATCGGCGCCCCGCGCCGTTCAGCTCCAATCTGCGGAACAGACATGACGTCCCTGTATCCGTCTTGAAAAGCCGCTTCAGCAAGGAGCTGACAGGCGGTGATGCCGCCCTGCCCTCCCCGGCTGAAAAAAGTGACCTCATTATTGGACAGTTTAGTTTTTTCAATAACCATATAACCTCTCCTATGATTTTATGAGACTCTTTTCGGTATGCTGATCATCAATACCGTAAGAGAGTAAACATAGCATTTCACTCATAATATGTCAAAATAATATTTACTTCGTTACGGGAGACCTATAAATACTCATCCCATATCTTTTTAACTTGCATGCCAAGTCTTTGAAAGCGGCCTTCCATCACATTGGCCGCTTTTTCCTGGAGATTGAGCCTGTGGACTTCCGCCCTGTATGTTATATATGTTTTTTTAAGAAAATCCGCTTTCTCTTTTTTCAGAATTTTCGCTTCAGCGAGTGAATCGAGCTGGCGGATGTTATCGGACCATTTTACCAGTTCAATATGTCTGTGAGCATTTAAAAGCACCAAATACTGAACCAGAAATTCGATATCGACCATTCCTCCGATACCCTGCTTTATGTTAAAATATTCTGAATCAGGTTTTCCGTGTTCTTTGCGCATCCGGCCACGCATTGATCTGATCTCTTCCTGCAACGTTGACTTGTCGCGGGGGATGGAAAGGATCTCGCGCCTTATTTGTTCAAAACAGGCCGTGATCATATTATCGCCGCAAATTGCCCTGGAACGTACAAGCGCCTGGTGCTCCCAGGTCCAGGCTGTTTCAATCTGGTAATTCCTGAAAGAATCCACATTACTTACAAGAATACCGGCGCTGCCGCTTGGACGGAGTCGCATGTCAATTTCATATAATTTTCCGGCAGGAGTATGGATAGTTAAAAAATGAAGAATGCGCTGTCCAAGCCTGGCATAAAACTGGGCACTGTCTAAAGGCCGGATGTCAATCCCCTCCGTTTCAGCTTCTGTTCCGGCATGAAGAAATATCAGGTCAAGATCGGATCCATAGCCCAGCTCAAGGCCTCCCAGTTTACCATAGGCTATAATAGCAAAACCGGTTTCACATATAGAGCCGTCCAAAATGGATTTGGGGATCCCGTGTTTATCGATCATGTAACTCCATGAAAGATTCAAAACCTTTTCCAGTACGGTTTCAGCGATATATGATAGATAATCGCTGACTTTCATAAGCGGAAAGGCTCCAGAAATGTCGGCTGCCGCGACACGAAGTGTATTCACCTGTTTGAAAACGGCAAGTTCTTCCATTTGCAATTCAAGATCATCATTCGGAATTCTCTCAAAACGCCGAATAATAAGTTTTTCAAGTTCCTGCTTTTCGGGTGGCATGTATAGTGTGCGGGCATCAATAAGTTCATCAAGAAGTACGGGATGGCGCGTCAGAAAAGAAATAATCCAGGGACTCTCCCGGGAAAGTTTAATGAGATGGGTCAACACATCCGGGTTTTCCAGCAAAAGGGCTATATAGCAGGTGCGCCGTTCAATTGTTTTTATAAGGTCGACAATCCGTTTTAATGTAATTTCAGGCTGTTTTGAAAGCCCTGCTTTTTTTATAACAATCGGCATCAGCCTGTCCAGTCGCTCACGTCCTTCCAGGCTCAAGGCGCGGGTTGCCACATCATTACGCAGATAAGCCAAAAGGTTATATATTGACTCCGGATCATTAAAACCCCGATCGCCGAGAATCTGTTCCGCAAGCCCCTTTTCTTCAATGCCCTGCCAGACATCGTCAAGTTCCATGTTGGGGCTGCTGCTTCGGTTTTCATCATCTTCAAATACCAGCAGTTCATTAAAATGAGAGTGAACATTATTCAAATGTTTTTCAAGAATAATTAAACAGGATTCCCAATTTTTATAACCCATTGACAAAGCAAGGCGTATCCTGCCGATATCATCGGAAGGGAGATTGTGGTTTTGCCGGTCATCGAACTCCTGGATACGATGCTCTGTGTTTCTTAAAAAAACATAAGCCCCTGTCAATTCGTCATATACTTTTTTAGGGATGCAGCCTTCAGAAAATAGAATAGAAAGAATTTTCAGAATAGACCGCTCACGCAGAATAGGCTCAACACCGCCCCTGATGAGTTGAAATATCTGCCCGAAGAATTCTATTTCACGTATTCCGCCAGATCCAAGCTTTATATTCTCATGCAAGCCCTTTCTCTCGACTTCACGGGAAATTTTATATTTCATCTCCCTGAGGGCGTCGTATACTCCATAATCTAGATACCTGCGATAGATAAAAGGGGATAATATTCCCAACAGCTCCTTCCCGCCACTGAAATCACCAGCAACAACCCTTGCTTTGATTAACGCATAGCGCTCCCATTCACGCCCCTGCCTCTGGTAATACTCCTCCATGGCGCTGAAGCTCATAACCAGGGGACCATTTTCGCCAAAAGGCCTCAGCCGCATGTCGACCCTGAAAACAATTCCTTCTGGTGTTGTTCCGCCAAAGATTTTAAGGAAGCTACGGCATAACTTTGTAAAAAATTCTTCATTGCTTATGGACCGTGGACCCTGAATAGTCTCACCTGTTTCCGGGTAAGCAAAAATCAAATCTATATCTGACGAAAAATTAAGTTCACGGCCTCCCAGTTTGCCCATCCCCAGCACCACGATATTCTGAGGCGAATCGTCAAGAGATGCCGGGATTCCGTATTTGCCGCATTGCAGCTTATAAAGCCTGGAAAAAGTCAAATCAATACATGCGTCTGCAAACGATGTGAGGTCGGACATGGTTGTAAACAAATCAGCCCTTCCGGCAAGATCCCGCCAGGCTATTCTGATCATTTCACGGGTCCGGCGTTTACGCAGAATTGTTCCGAGCCCTTCTTCATCATACGCATTACGAATATCATCCCTCAGCCTTATAGAATATTCATCGCCTGGATATTCCCTGTAAAGGTCACCGCTGCTGAACAGATCATTAAGTAAATCAGGGGATCTGAGCAAATTTTTTTGAACAAACCGGCTGAAAGCACTAACCTTTTTTAACTCCTCCAGAAAAGCAGAATCATCCGGCAGAGCAATATTCAATGAATCAGCCGCGCTTATAAATTCTTTAAACCCGTTATCCAAGTCTTCAATGCTGTATTCCCGCAAATTCAGTTCCATGAGTACCTTACTCCTGCAATCCTGTCATAAAAAACAAGAAATTATAATGAAAATTTAGCTGTAAATTTTGTAGGTGATCAATTTGATATC
>JAERRQ010000174.1 GCA_016735355.1 Desulfobacterales bacterium
TACGTAAAAGCAGGGAGCCCTCCAAAGAAGAGACATGCACTATGTGCGGTGATTTTTGTGCCATGAAAAAAGGAATGGAAGTCTTTATGACTGATATTGCAGGCGACAAGGTTTCAATACGGACATAGAAATGAAACTACTCGACAAAACAATTAACAGGATTGAATCTGCGGACCCGGTTATATACCAAAAAGCTCTGGATCGTCTTGCGCAGCAAGCCCGTCCGGTGGGAAGCCTCGGCGTTATGGAACCGCTTTCCGCCAGACTGGCTGGTATAAAAGGCAGATTAGACGTTAGATTGACCGAAAAGGTTATCGTTACCTGCGCCGGTGATCACGGTGTTATTGCAGAAGGAGTAAGCCTCTTCCCACAGGAAGTTACAGCCAGTATGGTTTATAATTTTGTAAACGGCGGAGCTTCCATCAGTGTGCTGGCACGTCATGCCGGGGCCAGGGTAGTTGTTGCTGATCTTGGGGTAAACCATGATTTTGAGCAGGATCTGCCGATTTTTCATAAAAAAATCCGTAAAGCAACCGGAAATCTGGCTCTGGAACCTGCAATGACAAGAGATGAGGCAGTGCGATCAATCGAAGCGGGCATAGAAATAGTTGATGAACTCCTGCAGCAAGGTCCTGTCGATATAATCGGAACCGGAGACATGGGTATCGGCAACACAACCCCGTCAACTGCGATTATAGCCGCTTTTTCAGGCATAGAGGTGGGACAACTTACAGGCCGTGGCACCGGCATAGATGACAAGATACTGCAACACAAGATTGCGGTAATAGAAAAAGGGATTGCGCTGCATAAGCCTGATCCTGATGACCCTGTTGATATTCTTTCAAAAGTAGGCGGATTTGAAATAGGCGCTCTGGCCGGACTTGTTATCGGAGCCGCCGCCCGGAAGATTCCGGTTATTTGTGACGGTTTGATTTCCACCGCCGGTGCTCTTATTGCGTGCGAACTGGCGCCGACCGCCAAAGAATATCTATTTGCAAGCCACAATTCAGTGGAGACTGGGCATAAATTTATGTTTGACCGTCTCGGTTTGTCACCTTTACTCGATTTAAGGTTCAGACTGGGAGAAGGTACGGGCGCTGCGGTAGCCATGGAGATTTTAGACGCTGCAACCCGTGTGCTGGCTGAAATTAAAACCTTTGAAGAAGTCGGCATAAAAGGTGTTCAGTGAAACTGTATGCCACCAGTTTAGGATGCGTAAAAAACCTGGTTGACACCGAGCTTATGCTCGGCATGCTATTGAAATCCGGTTTGATATTAACCGAGCATCCTGAAGAAGCTGAGATAATAATAATAAATACTTGCAGCTTTATTGAGTCTGCTGTTAATGAATCTATAGATACTATTCTTGAACTTGTCGAATTTAAGAAACACGGGAACTGTAGAAAGCTTATTGCAGTCGGATGCCTTCCTGAACGTTTTAGAGAAAAAATTGCGGATGCTCTGCCTGAAGTGGATGTTTTTTTGGGAACCGGCGCTTTTGATAAAATATTGGAAGCAGTTGACGGATCTCGTGCCCCGGGTTCCTGTTACTTGCCGCGGCCTGATTTACTTCCGTTGCAGAATCCGGATGATTCAAGGTACCTTAGCTCTTCCCATATAGCTTATATAAAAATAGCAGAGGGTTGCGATAAAAAGTGTACTTATTGCATAATACCAAAATTACGTGGCAGACAGAAAAGCCGCTTAATAACGGATATAGTCTCTGAAGCGGATAGCTTGATATCTGTCGGAGTAAAAGAGATCCTGCTGGTGGCCCAGGAAACAACCGACTATGGCAGGGATTTGACATCCTGTGATAACCTGGCAAACCTGCTTGAAGAATTATCCAAAATTTCTGATGATATCTGGATCAGGGTTTTATATTGTCATCCGGAGAGTATCAATGAGACTTTGATAAAAACAATAGCATCGCATGACAATATCTGTTCTTATTATGATATACCGATTCAGCATGCGAGCAATGCAGTGCTGAAAAGGATGGGTAGACAATATACCCGTGATGATCTATATAAACTGTTTGAAAGGATAAGACTGATAGATCCCCAGGCAGCTCTCAGGACAACTGTTATGACAGGTTTTCCCGGGGAAACGGAACGGGATTTCCAGGAGCTTTTAAATTTTATACAGGAAATCCGTTTTACCAATTTGGGCGCTTTTATATACTCGGATTCGGAGGATATCCCTTCTCACAGGCTGCCTGATCATATCAATAAGGAAAAATCAAAAGAACGATATGACAGACTGATGTCAAGTCAGGCGAAAATATCTCTTGATAATAACCGGATGCATATAGACAGAATTCACAAAATCCTGCTGGAAGAAAAATTAACTGACAACAATTTTAAGGGACGAACCTGTTTTCAGGCTCCTGAAGTAGACGGCATAACATATATCAATTCGAATATCTCCCCAGGCGAACATCATGCCGGAGATTTTGCCATGGTAAGGATTACAGGGGCCAATGAATATGACCTTACAGGTGAGGCTATATGAACACCCTTAAAGAGAAGATAATATCCGAAACAGAGTATATGCTTGCCGATATTGAAACGGCTGTCAGGACTAATTTAAATCCCCATTTCGATCTGGTTTCGGATATTGCCGGTCATATTCTCTTTGCGGGGGGTAAAAGGTTAAGGCCGCTCCTGATGATTCTATCGGCCGGAATCTGCGGTAATATAAAAAAAAATTATGCGACTATTTCTTCAATGTTTGAGTATCTGCATACTGCATCACTTTTACATGACGACCTTATTGATGGCGCTTCAATACGCCGGGGCAAACCTGTGGCAAATTCAATCTGGGGTAATTCAGCCGCTGTGCTTACAGGCGACTTTCTCCTGGCACGCTCCCTCTCCATAGCCGCAAAAACAGGCATTCCTGCAATCATTGAGGTTATTGCTGAAATTACGGAATATATGTCCCAAGGGGAAATTTTTCAGCTAGTGAACAAAAAACGTTTAGACCTTTCGGAAAAGGAATATATGAAGATTATAAAGTGCAAAACAGCCGTATTGTTCCGGGGGGCATGTAAAACAGGCGCACTTATTACCGGCGCCACCAAGGATAAGGAAGCTGCCCTTGCATCATATGGGATGAATCTCGGTATTGCTTTTCAAATGGCTGACGATCTTCTTGATTACACTTCCGATTCAAAACTCCTTGGAAAAAAAACAGGAGCAGACATCAGGGAAGGGAAATTAACACTGCCTGTTATTTATGCCTTAGGCCAAGCAGGTTCGGAAGAAACCGATTCGAAAGAGCCCGATTCGAAAAAACCCGATTCGAAAGATCTTAGGTTTATAGAGAAAATAATCAGGAATAAAAATTTTAATGACAATGATTTCAATAAATTAATAGAATTATTAAAAAAATATCAAGGCCTTTCTTATACCCAAAAACTGGCGAAGGATTATGTTCAAAAAGCAAAAAATTCTCTTGATATTTTTATATCTTCGAAGACTAAGGAAACCCTGTTGAATGTTGCCGATTATGCTATGGTTCGAAAAACATAAAATAAAACTGGCTGTAATAATAATATTATTCGGTCTCTGTTTACCGCTAACAGCTCCTGCTAAAGCTTTGCGAACAACTACCGTTAATGTCATCGGAACCGGGAGAGTCTGTGATAAAAATATTTCCAAATCCCGGGAGCAGGCCATTGCCGACAGTTTGGTTTCCGCTTTAGAATCAGTGCTGTCAGAAATAATATCAAGGGATCTGTTAATCCATAATTTTCAAAAGTTGAATGAAATTTTTTATAGGCACACAGACCGCTATATCACTGACTACAAAGTATTTGCCGAGGTGTCTTCAGGAAACAGATACAGGGTAATGGTTCAGGCCACTATATCCGTCGACAAAGTTGAAAAAAGACTTGTCGAGGAGGGAATACTGCTTGGCAAAACGCCTCTTCCCGAAATATTATTTCTTGTAACAGAACAGAATATAAATGATCCCATTCCCAAATACTGGTGGGGCCGCGGCATGCTTTTTTTTGAATCAACAGTGGAGAAAGCAATGGCGGCAACCATGGCTGATAAGGGCTTTCATGTTATAGATCACGGTGTCAGGATGCCGTCACTGGATGGGGATTATCCAATGAACCTGAGTGACATAGAGGCTGTAAACATGGGAATTCTTTTAAATGCCGATATCGTTGTTATTGGAAATGCTGTTGCCGACAAAGCAATAAATAGAATGGGCTCAAACATCAGGTCATTCAAAGGTATGATTAATGCACGTATTTTACGCACAGATACAGGGGCTGAGATTGCGGCAACCCAAAAGGCTGCCGCTGCAGTCGATTCTAATGAAACCCAAGGGGCTGAAAAAGCACTTTCCCATGCAGGACAGCTTGCGGCAAAGGAACTTTCAGCTCAAATCATCGCCGCCTTGCAGGATAAAAAAGAGGCTGAAATGCTGGAAATTCTTGTACAGGGGACAGATGATCTTTCCAATTTTGTAATGTTTCGAAAAACTTTAGAGACCATACCAGGAGTAAAAAATGTACAAACAAAGCTTATGAGGCCCGGCGAGACAACAATTGTGGTGTTGTTTCAAGGCAGTGCAAGAGAGCTTGCTGATGCACTTATGTTGAAAACTTTTGTCATGTTTGGTATAAGTATCGATAAAGTATCTGAAAACTATTTAAAACTTGAACTGATTCCGGGTTAAACCATACTATTGCATTGAAAAAAACGAACGCTACTATTAATATCCCCAACCTGATAACTGTAATCAGAATACTCCTTGTACCTGTTTTCATTATATTCATAACAAAAAACAGATTATCAAGCGCGCTTATTGTTTTTACAATAGCAGGTATAAGTGACGGCCTGGATGGTTTCCTTGCAAGATTTTTTAACCAGCAGACATACCTTGGAGCCTACCTTGATCCAATAGCTGATAAAATTCTTTTAACCTCTGCATTTGTTTCTTTAGCTGTGATTAAAATCCTGCCGGGCTGGATGGCTGTCATTGTTCTAAGTCGTGATATATTAATCCTGTTAGGCATCGCGATTCTTACCATCCTTGAGATAAAAACACCAATAAAACCTACGCTCGTCAGCAAGTGTACAACCGCAGCTCAATTGGCCACAATTTTTTTCATCCTGCTTGATCCTGATTTCGCAAAAGCATATCTGGTTCGCAATTTTCTATACTGGCTTACTACCATTCTAACGGTAACTTCAGGATTTCACTATATTGCCATCGGGTCGAAAATATTACAGAATATCACGGTTAACAACCATACGAATAAATAATATTTGTAACCATTCACGGTTTACGTAAAACCTGATTACCTGCTCTTTAAAGCCTCATAAACCTTATCTGCCATATCTTCCAGGTTTTTTATATAATCCATGGCAAGCGGGTCAATCGAGACCACAACGCCGTCTATTGCGCCGGCAATTTTTGAGGCGGCATTATGGTCAAACTCCGGTTGTACAAATATCACATGCACTCTTTCCTTTTTTGCATTTTTAATAAACATCGATAGATTCTTTCCTTTGGGTGCTTTTCCTTCCATTTCAACAGCAAGCTGCCTTAGGCCGTAAGTATCGGCGAAATATCCAAAGGACGGGTGGAAAACAAAAATTGATTTCCCCTTTAAACTTGCAAGGGCTTGAGAAATTTTTTTATGTAATTCATCAAGATCATACAAAAACGAGTTCAAACCTTTTACATATTCCACCCTGCCCTCCGGGTCGATCGACACAAGTGTTTTATATATTGTTTCGGCCTGTATCTTTACCAGTACAGGGCTCATCCAGATGTGCGGATCATTTCCACCTTCTTGATGATGGTTGCTCCCCCCCATCCTTCTCAGCCTGATCCCTGTTCGAGTATCCACAATCCGGATATGCCCTGCTGAGCTTGCAATCTTGGGAACAAGAAAATTTTCAAACGGAACACCGATGCGAAAATATACCCTTGTTTTTGCCAGTTTTGACATTTTGGTCGGAGTGGGAGCATAAGTTGCCGGGTTCTTGCCTGGCGGGAGCAACACATCGACAGTGACCCTGTCGCCTCCTATACGTTTAACAAAATATGCCTGGGGCTGGATACTGACAAATACGGGGATAGGCTGTGATGGTTTTTCAGCAGCGTTTAATCTGGTTGACAGTATTATTGCAGTAAAAACAATCAAACAGTAATAAATTATTTTATGTTGACAGAAATTCACTTTACATACCTCTGATGCTCATCTCCTGCATTGTGTTCAGCAGATACTCGCCAACAAAATACCACTCATCCAAACGGTTGATGATGTGCGTTTAAGCAGCCATCTTCTGCTCTTCATCTTCTTCCACAAAAAAATTACTCATCATCTTCATCCACGGATTCTCATAAATCGTTTTGAACATCAATTCCCCCCAGCTATCGCGGGTGACCCGGAAATTGTTCAGCACATCGATTATCATTCTCGACATGTTTTTCTCCCGGCTGACAAACAGATTGTCTTTGTCGAGCGGTGTTTCGTGGGCCCTCTTTTCCTTGATTTGATCGGCCCGAAACTGGACCGGCCACATCCAGGGATTGAGGTCGGATAAGAGGTAGTGGGAGACCCTCAAGGGATGAAGCTGGCGAAGCACTTCGGCGGTAACCGGCGTGTTGACCATCCTGATCCAGGGTGAGACCGTCGTACGATAAACCAGGTCCGTGGCCTCGGACAGTTGCCTGACTGGCATGAAAGCTCCCTCATCCTCCAAGCCATCATCAAAGGCCATAATATCGTCCATGGTTTTTTCCTTATATTGAAAATCATATTCCCCATACTGGTTTGGGTCCTCCTCGATTCGCATTTCGTAAAGACCGGGCTCCATTTTGTAGAGCAAGTCAAAACTGGCGATAATGCTCTTATGCTGTTTGCGGGCAATTTTGGCGGAAACAAAAATCCCTAAGTGGCCGATGCTTGAATGGACTACATACACCAAAACCTGGCCGCGCCGTTTGATTTCATCGACGTCTCCATAAGTTTTGATAATCCAGTTGAAGGCTTGCTGGGGAGGCGTGATGTTGTCACCAAAGGAAGCGAAAATCACTACTGGATTGGAGTTTTTTTTGAGATCGACTGTCCGATTGTCTTCGAGCTGGAATTCTCCCCGCTCCAATCGGTTGCCGATGAAAAGGCCGTCGACGATCTGATGAATTTCCGCTTCGGCCATGAGAAAAAAACCGCCCCACCATTTCTCAAAATCGAGATAGCGTTGTTCCTCGGTGTCCACATTGGCGTAGAGGTTATATTGTTTGGTCCACAGGGTGTTGGCTGGATTAAGATTCTCGAAATTGG
>JAERRQ010000228.1 GCA_016735355.1 Desulfobacterales bacterium
TCCTCAAGATGATAGCATTCTATAGTGTCACCGGTTTTGATATCATTGTAGTTTTCAATCCCGATCCCGCATTCATAACCACTGCTTACTTCTTTTACATCATCCTTGAAACGTCTAAGAGACGCAATTTTTCCCTCATAGGTAATAACTCCCTCTCTTAAAAGACGAACAAGCTCACCACGTTCTATCTTTCCATCAGTAACATAGGAGCCTGCAATGGCGCCGACTTTAGGAATGTGGTAAACTTCACGAATTTCTGCTCTGCCATGAATATGCTCTTTAAAAGTGGAAGCCATCATACCTGTGATTGCACCCTTAATATCATTTATAACATTATAAATGATATTGTAAAATCGCATATCGACATGCTCTCCCTCAGCCAGGGACTCGATTTTTATATTGGGACGAACATTGAAACCGATGATTATTGCATCTGAAACGGCGGCCAGGGATATATCCGATTCGACTACTGTACCGGTTGCGGAATGGATAATATTTATTTTTACTTCTTTATTTGAAAGTTTTGTCAGTGAGTCTTCAATCGCCTCAATGGAGCCCTGTACGTCGGCTTTAATTATGAGGTTAAGTGTGCTGACTTTACCCTCCTGCATCTTCTCGTAAAGCTTTTCAAGACTTAATCTGCCGCTTTTAGCAAGCTCTTTTGCACGCTGTTTCCGGATCCTGTGCGCACTGACATGTTTGGCATCTTTTTCATCCGAGAGCGCGATCAGTTCATCCCCTGCATTCGGCACACCGGACAAGCCCGTGATTCCCACAGGCATTGAAGGGCCGGCTGTTTTTTCAACTTTCCCTCTATCATTCAACATTGCCCTTACTTTTCCGTAATGGATACCGCAGACAACAGGATCGCCTGTTTTGAGAGTTCCCTGCTGCACAAGTATGGTGGCAACAGCGCCTCTTCCCGAATCTAGCTTTGCTTCGATAACATGCCCTGCAGCGAGCTTGTCCGGATTTGCGTTTAGTTCCAGAACTTCAGCCTGGAGGAGCACCATTTCAAGCAGATTGTCTATGCCCTGATTTTGTTTTGCCGAGACATTCACAAAAATTGTATCTCCGCCCCAGTCTTCAGGGACAAGACCGGATTCAGCCAGTTCACGCTGGACGCGGTCCGGATCGGCATCAGGTTTATCGATCTTGTTGATTGCTACAATAATCGGAACATCCGCAGCTTTGGAATGATTTATAGCTTCAATGGTTTGCGGCATTACCCCGTCATCTGCGGCTACAACCAGGATGACGAGATCCGTAATGCTCGCCCCGCGGGAACGCATTGCTGTAAAAGCCTCATGCCCTGGGGTGTCCATAAATACAATATGACCTTTATCTGTTTTGACATGATAGGCCCCTATGTGCTGTGTTATTCCTCCGGCTTCTGCATCGGTAACCCTGGTTTTGCGAATAACATCGAGCAGAGATGTCTTGCCGTGGTCGACATGTCCCATAATGGTAACTACAGGTGGCCTCTCAACCAGATTATCTGTATCATCTTCCTTTACCCGTAAAATGGTATCTTCTTCAAAAGATGCT
The DNA here is from genome assembly GCA_016735355.1 of Desulfobacterales bacterium. GTDB lineage: Bacteria > Desulfobacterota > Desulfobacteria > Desulfobacterales > BuS5 > BuS5. Next base: position 1,549 of record JAERRQ010000228.1, read on the forward strand.
TTTTCTATTTCATAGTCGAATTCTGACGCAATCAGTGCTGCCGTATCAAAGTCGATAGTCTGATTTACGGTTGCCATTATACCTAAAGTCATAAGTTTTGCAATCATATCGCTAGCTTTGATGCCCATCCTTTTTGCAAGTTCTGACAGGGTGATGGCATCGTCTATCTTGATTCTTCGTTTAATGGCTTTAGGTGTTGTTATGTGAGTCTTCAACGCTGGAGCAGTCTTTTTATGTTGAAGCCCCTTTTTGCCTTTTTGGCCGCGTTTTTTACCCGTAAAAAGAGCCTTTCCTTCAACAACCTCTTTGCGTCGGAAGGAAATTTTCTTTTTGCTCCAGTGCTTTTCTTTGCGGCTTTGATCCGTGGCAACTTTTTCCTGTTGCTTGTTTTCTTTCTTTTTTGTTTTGTTAGGTTTAGTTTCCGTTGTGCGGGTTTGAATAGAACTTTTTATAGCAGATTTTGGTTTGCCTGTGACAGGTTTTGTTTTTTTAGGTGCTTTTTGCAAAGAAGGCGCGGGTAGATGTATAATTTTAGCAGGTGTCTCTTTTTTTTCTGTTTTTAATTTTTTTACAGGTTTTTTGACTTTTCTGTCAGGCGGTTTTACTGCTTTTACCGGTTCTTCTATTGATGGTTCGGTAGTCATGGTCTCTTTTTTGTTAACAGGCTCGACAGTCTTTTCCTCTTTTAAAAGCAAGTCTTCTTTTTTTTCCGTCTTTTTATCCGGCTCTGTCAGGTCTGTTTTTACCGGTTCTTCATCAGGTATAACTTCATCAGGTATAACTTGATCAGGTATAACTTGATCAGGTATAACTTGTTCAGGCAGTGTTTCAGGTTCGGAAGGTTCCTTTGCAGGCTTTTCCTCAGCAGGTTTCCTGCGTCTTCTAATAACGGTCGGCTTGACGCGGGTTACTTCTAAATCGGTCTGTTTTTTTCCAAGAATATTCGCTTTAATCATAACGACCAAGTCATCATCAAGAGAAGCCATATGGCTTGTTACTGAAATATCCAAAGATTTAATCCTGTGAAGCAAATCTTTGTTTGCCATGTTAAGATCTCTGGCAAGTTCATAGACTCTGGTTTTAGCCATTCCTCCCCCTGCTTTTTTTTCTTTCAATATTATTCCGTATCTTTCATGAGAGGATTACTCTCTATATCTTGATCATCTTTATCAGAAGTATCATCTGTGCCAGAAGTCTCATCTTTATCAGAAGTATCATCTGTGCCATCTGTGCCAGAAGTCTCATCCTTATCAGAAGTATCATCTGTGCCATTTGTGTCAGAAGTCTCATCTTTATCAGAAGTATCATCTGTGCCATTTGTGCCAGAAGTCTTATCTTTATCAGAAGTCTCATCTGTGCCATCTGTGCCAGAAGTCTCATCTTTATCAGAAGTCTCATCTGTGCCATCTGTGTCAGAAGTCTCATCTTTATCAGAAGTCTCATCTGTGCCTAAGTTTTTTAAAGACTCGTTTGCCGCTTCGATAAGTTCGGCAGCCTTTGCCTCTGTCATTTCCCTGATCTGCAGTAATTCTTGAACAGAAGCGCTGCTAAGTTCCAGAGGTGAAAAAAAACCGTTTTCATATAACGCATCCGCAAGACTTATCCCTATTCCCGGTAATTTTATAAGAGATTCATAACCATCTTTTAATGTTTTGCTGTATTTAGTATCATTTTGAACATCGAGGCGCCAGCTGGTAAGTTTTGAAGCGAGCCGCACGTTTTGTCCACCTTTGCCTATTGCGATTGAAAGGGATTCGTCAGGTACTATTACCTCCATTGAATGATTCTGCTCGTCTATAATTACTCTTATTATCTCGGCCGGAGCCAAAGCATTACACACATATTTTGCAATATCCGCATACCAGGTAATTATATCAATTTTTTCACCTTTTAGTTCCTGAACCACGTTTTGTACCCGGCTTCCTTTCATGCCCACACAAGCGCCGACAGGGTCTATGTCCGGA
>JAERRQ010000044.1 GCA_016735355.1 Desulfobacterales bacterium
CTCCTTCTCTTCAGGCGCTTTGTCTATCTGATCAAAAGGAACAAAATCAGCCAGACCTTTTAAGCCATTATGTTTTGTTATTGCTGCAGTCAATGTCGTCTTGCCATGATCAATATGACCTATTGTGCCAACATTTACGTGCGGCTTGGTCCTCTCATACTTTTCCTTTGCCATCTCTAATACCCTCCATAAAGTTCTTTAATTTGTGACCGCCCTCAAATGGCTATTTCCTGGCTGACGCTAAATTTATTTTCCATCAAAATAAGTTTTATTTAATACTTAAAATAAATAAAGAACCTTGAAATAATAAAAATTGTACGATTAATCAAAATGGAGCCCACGACCGGAATCGAACCGGTGAACCTCTTCCTTACCAAGGAAGCGCTCTACCGACTGAGCTACGTGGGCGTAACATATAGACCGTTACCTAAATAATTTCACTGCGTTATCGGTCGTCGGAGTATTATAATACGCCTTACTCCCTCTGGCCTTGTGCCAAATTTTAAAATCGGGTAATTATCTGACGTTCTATAGAACTTATACTATAATTTAAACTTACTGGTAATCTGTCTAAGAAACTAACAGGCTGAAATAAAAAAATTGGAGCGGGAGACGAGGTTCGAACTCGCGACCTCCAGCTTGGAAGGCTGGAGCTCTACCAGCTGAGCTACTCCCGCTTTTTATATGAAAACTTATCAAATATCCGTATTTCAACCAGCTAAAGCAGAACGAGAAGGCAACCAACAATTACATTCTATCATAAAGTATAGTAAGATTAATAAAGAAAGCCACGTAGTTATAAACGATCATAATAAAATAATAAATCTCCTACAAAAGACTCGCTTAGTGGTGGTGGGGGGAGGATTTGAACCTCCGAAGGCGTCGCCGACAGATTTACAGTCTGTTCCCTTTGACCACTCGGGAACCCCACCAATAATATTTTGAAACCTTTCCAAGCAGCCCAATTCAATGTCAGGTTCAAATCTTTTTACTTTTAAACTTGACTAAGGTCGAGCCTTTTTCAAGTACCTTGATATATGGAGCCAGAGACAGGAGTTGAACCCGCGACATCCTCATTACAAGTGAGGCGCTCTACCAACTGAGCTACTCTGGCGCAATCGCCATAAGCATATCTATAGATTGTCACATAAATAATTTCACTGCATTATCGGTCGTCGGAGTATTATAATACGACTTTTTCCCTCTGGCCTCGTCCCAATTTTAACATCGGGTAATTATCTGGCAATCTATATTGACTGAACGAAAAGCACACCCCTCAATCAAAGTTAAATAGTATAATACCCCTTTTTTATTTTATCAAGTAAAAAATAATAAAAATAGATTTCTTTAGGTTGATTATCGCTTCCACCGCGGAAACAAAAACAGCACAATAAACAAAAAAAATCGAAAAAGTGCGAAGCAAAGAAACATCTACTTGATACAGCAAAATACCTAATCAAGTTATGTGTGTGAAATATACTGACGCGATTAAAGAAGCAAGCGAAAAATTTCAATGAAAAAGAGATGGTGCAGTATTTAATATCGTTAAGGAACGGGGACAAAATAACTTCCCCAACTATGCATCACAGCTTCAGGCCATCTTTGCCCGATCTAAAATCCCAAAAATATTGAAATAGCTTGCCATTCCTTCAACTTTTGTGATTTTAGATCGGGCAAACCTGACCCAAATCTGTACGCCTACTTGTGAAAGTTATTTCGTCCACGTTCCTAATTTTAATTCCCTATTAAATTAATTATCCAAAAATCTATGGTTGGTGTTGGAGCGTTGTAAATTGCTATTTAATTTGTAATCTCTTTTTGGGTTGCCAGTTTATGGAGATTAAGAGAATAAACATTCTCTTTCGGATTCAGAGTATGTTTGATTTGATAATTGTCAGCAGAAGCCAGATCCAGGACGACCCTTAATTTTTTCAAATCGTGATGCAAATGGGTTCGGATCTGTTTAACAGGTTTACCGTTCAGGGGTATTACGGGGCTGCCATTCCATGAATTGACTCCTTGTATGTCAATAACAACTCTTGCCTGTTCACCCGGCAGAGTAAAAATTTCAGGAACGGCGAACTTCTTATAAAGAAAAAAAAGCGTTGCTCCTTTTTGTTCAATCATGAATTCTGCCTTTTTCAGAGTGGTTTTACCAGGGGCGGAACCGATCATCTGCATGTCAGGCTTAGGCATAGGGCCGGTTTTAATATTTTCATCCTGCTCTTTATATACCGGTTCGGGCAGGGATGCCGGGCGCTGGTTGTTCTTTAATGCCGTGTTCTTTGCGGTTGGTAGTTTTTTCTCCTTCACCTTTACCTGCCTGGCACTGCTTATTTTTTTCACATCATAAGGGCAGCCAAGCTGCCATGTAAATTTGCGAAACAGAAAACCAAGTTTATTGGTTGTTTCCATTAAAGCATTTTTGGCATCAATCAGCCTGTTTTTACTTGTCAGCAGGTCCTGCATTGATGTCTGCTTGATGCGGTAAGATTTGAGTGAAAGAGTAACGATCTCCCGCTGTTGGTTCAGGTGGATCTGCTGGGTGGCAAACACCTTTTGCAGGTTGGCAATCAGGTTACGATTATTTTCCATGGCATGCACTGTTTTACGCAAAACCGAAAATCTGGTCACATCCGCAGCCTGTTGCGCCATTTTTTGCGCTTTTTGGCTGCTGTAAAGGGTGCCCCCGCTAAAAAGCGGCACAGTAAGTACCAATGAAACAGACCCTTCTCCATTAAAACTGTCCAAATGCGTATCTTCTTCCCGATTATATTTTCCCCGCATTGAGAGCCCAGGCCATTCCTTTTGGGTTAGCAGCCTGGCCTTTGTATTAGCCATATCCCGTTCCAGGGAGATTTTCCGATTAAAAAGACTGTAGTCCAGGAAATAACGCCGCAATTCTTCATCAGAATATTTTTCGACAAATTCTTTTATAACTTCATAAGTGCTTTCAATATCAGTGAACGAATTAATGCATCCGGCTGCTTGAATTTCGCCGGCAAGCAAAGAATTAATTTTTACGAAAACAGGATGATTTGCATGCATCCCCGTATAATCAAGGAGCGCCCGGAAAGTGGTATGGCGCTGCTGTTTATCCAGATCAAGCCTGGCCTCAAGGCCCTT
>JAERRQ010000177.1 GCA_016735355.1 Desulfobacterales bacterium
ATTTAAATCATTTTGCTCTATTTGAACATTGATCAGTTTGCTTAATGGTGATTGAAATTTTAGTTTTCCCAGTTGTTGCTTTATCTGGATTTCCCACGGAGAAACCATGCTTAAATATAGTTCATTAGCACAATCACTACATATATTTTTGATATTATTAGATAATTTTTCAGGATCAAAATTAAGCCAAAGAAAAATATGTGTATCCAATAATAATTTCATACCTGTTCCCCCAGCCAAAACGAATCAGGTAATTCACTGTCAAAATCATCGGCTATAAAAAACGGTTCTTTGAATTGAGCAAATTGGCGTTGCTTTTTTTCAGGTAATGTTTTTTTTTCCTCATCATACATAATGATTATTTTTACCGTTCCATGTCGTATATTTTTTGGTAATTTGAGAACAATCTCATGTTTATTTGTTACTTGAGCTGTCATTTCTATTGCTTGCATAGTTCTTTCCTTCCTAATACTCGGGAACACCGTTTTTGGGCGAGCCCCAAGCATCAAGCAGCGAAGGTCTGGTGGCTAACCTGTCAAATTATGTTGCTTTTTTCTTTTTCTGTATCCCATTCAAATTTCATAATTAAAATTATATTTTATTAGCTGCGTGCCAGGCTCAAACTATTGCCGGGCATAATGTATGATTCACGCATTTACAGTATAATTTTCCTGAATAGTTTAGTTTTTCATCTTTGATTTTACATATCACCTCATAATAAAAAATACAAATCAATAGAGGTAAATCGTAAATAATTAAGTAATTTGGAATAATGCCGGCCGCTGTCAGTTGTGCAGTTCAGCAAGGAGAGAAAAAAGAAAGGCCAATTCGTTTCAATCGTAGAGACAAGGCATGCCTTACATTCCAAAACAGCTCAAAAAGACCGTAAATATTAATTTCTGAAGATCGATAGCCGTACTTTAAAAAAATGCCGATCTTCAAAAAAATTACCTGCTCAAAATAACGGCTAAAAATAGCCCGAACCAAATAACTTATTGAATTTACATTTAAAAATTCGTGCCCCCCTGTTTATTAACAATTTCTGAAGATCGAAAATGGGGATTAATCATATTACTGACTGTTATTATTAGAGATATTACGTTTACTCAAAATATTAGCTTTTTTATTCGCCGTATCCGAAGTAGGTTTAAGAGCAAGCAAAGCAATAATCCAATGGACGCAAGTTAATTCTGCTTGACTATTTTCTATGTTATTTTAAAATGGTCTTGACTATTTTAGATTATAGCTTAAAATAGTCAATATGGAAATGCGTAACAAATATTCAGAATACTGGAAAGAAATTTCAGCCTCCAAGGAAATGATCTTTCTTGCAGGGCCAAGACAATCCGGCAAAACAACCCTGGCACAAAATATAATTGGGACACTTTTTGCAAATGTTTCGTATTTTAACTATGATTTCATTGAGAGCAAGAAGATAATAAAGGAAGATCCTTATTTTTTCGAAAAGCTTGATAGAAAAGACCGTTCTTTGCCCCTTGTAATTTTTGATGAAATTCACAAACATGATAACTGGAAAAACTATCTCAAGGGAGTTTATGATAAATTTCACGTACAGTACCAATTTATAGTATCCGGCAGCGGCAGATTGGATATTTTTCAAAAAAGCGGGGATTCACTCGCCGGCCGATATTTCATGTTTCATTTGTATCCGTTAACTCTTGGTGAACTTGGAAATTCTGATTTATCCCCCCAAAATTTACTGGATGACCCTATAAATGTTCCCTCTTTTAGAAATGAGTTGTGGGACATATGGGATAGAATAGAAAATTTTTCAGGATTCCCGGAACCCTTTTTAAGAGGAAAGAAACTTTTTTTTAATCGATGGCACAGGACCTACTCAAGGCAGCTTTTGTATGAAGATATAAGAGACATGAGCAGTATTCGAAAAATAGACAATCTGGTTTCCCTGTTTGCGATTTTGCCGTCCAGAGTAGGCAGCCCCGTATCCATCAATAATCTGGCAATGAATATTGGAACGTCTTTTCAGACAGTCAATGAATGGTTGATAATTTTTGACAAATTCTTTTTAACCTTTTCAGTATCTCCATGGACTTCAAAGATCTCCAGAGCCATCAAGAAAGAAAAAAAGTTTTATATGATGAACCCGTCAATTGTAGAAGATAAAGGGAGCCGGATGGAGAATATTGTGGCTATAGAACTGTTGAGGGCGGTTCAACTATGGACTGATATGGGTTTTGGGGATTTTAGTCTGCATTTTATTCGCAACAAGGAAAAGGAAGAGGTCGATTTTTTAATAGCTGAAAATAACAAGCCCAGACTTTTGGTAGAAGTTAAATCGAGCGAAACCAGTCCTGTCGGATCTTTGATCAAATTTCAAAATTATTTGGATATCCCGGCCATACAGCTTGTTTTGAAAAAAGAAACAGCCCGCATAATCAAAAATAACAATAATAAAGTCCTTGTGGTTTCTGCTCCGGATTGGCTGGGGGCCTTGCCCTAAGGGCTCGCTCAGGTAAGCGTCGATCCTGCCTGACTGCGTTACGAAAACGCAGGGATACTTGCTATTTCAAAATTTTTATGATTTTAGATAGGGCAAAGATGGCCTTAAGCTGTGATGCATAGTTGGGGAAATTATTTTGCCCCCGTTCTTTATACAGTTTTTCAGATTCCAGGCTTGCCGTTACTCCGGAAGGGTTCTTTTCGGGATGATTTTTTTGAAAATGTTCGGATATGGGACAACGATTCAATGCTGATTAAAAACTTGTTCAAATATTGGACATATCAGGTATTTTCCCCGGGGACCGTACTGAGAGAAAAGTACGAGGCCTTTAAATCCCTACTGGAACATGACAAACGGGCTCACGAACTGATGGCGGAGCTTGAAGAGATCTACCATGATCAGATCAAGGTAGATTTTGCGGTCATTGAAAAAAAATATGACATCTTTTCTCAATCTGTTCGTCAAATTGTTGAAAACCTCCGAAAAATGACCCCTTCCCGTTACCTGGACCTAATGGCGTATTACAAAAAGTTTGATTTTTATATCCGGTTCATCCTGTCACCGCCGGAATATGAATTTTCACCGCCGTTTACGCTGATGCTACCGGACGTAACTGAAAAGGATGCTTCCAGGGTCGGGGGAAAAGCCCTGCATATCGCTGCCATCGGAGGCACCCTCAAGCTCCCCATACCTCCGGGGTTCGTCATCACTACCAACGCTTTTTACTATTTCGTGGAGTATAACGACTTAAGAAAAGCCATTGATAAAAGATTGTCGGAGCTTGATATCCGGGATACGGTATCCCTGAACCGGATATCCGATGACCTTGTGCAGATGATTATGGCGGCACAAGTGCCACCGGACATCGAGATGTCGATTCTATCCGCATTTCAATCCATCAATAAAAACAGCGGAAGGGAATGCCGAATGGCCGTACGGAGCAGTGCTTTGGGTGAAGACAGCCGCTCCTCTTTTGCCGGGCAGTACAAGACTGTTCTCAATGTCCATCAAAATCGGATAATGGACGCCTACAAAGAGGTCATCGCCGGCAAATATTCGCCTGAAGCACTCTACTACAGGATTAATTACGGGTTTACCGATATGGAAACCCCCATGGCCGTATTGGTGCTTGAAATGGTCGATGCCGTAGCCGGCGGCGTGATGTACACCATGGACCTGAATGAACCTGAAGCAGGGATGCTGGATATTCATTCCATCTGGGGACTGGGGGAATTGCTGGTTCAGGGAAAAATTTCTCCGGATATTTTCAGGATAAAAAAAAGCGCAGAACCGGTTCTTGCACACCAAAGATACGGTGTGAAACATAGTAAAATGGTTTTCGAAGAGCACGGCGGCACCAAGGTCGTTAACGTCGAAGATGAAAAAAAGCATCAACCGTCTCTGGATAATAATTCGATACTGAAACTGGCGGAATGGGGGATGCGCCTGGAGACCCATTACCAGGAACCCCAGGATGTGGAATGGTGCCTCGGACCCGAAGGCGATCTTTTTCTCTTGCAATCCAGGCCGCTGCAAAGCGGAGAAAACCCGGCACCGCCCAAAGACTGCTTAATGGGAGAGTGCTTAATCGAAGAGTGCTTAATTGAAGAGATTGGCAACCCTGTACTTTTGTCCGGCGGGGATCGGGCTTCATCCGGTATCGGCGCCGGACCGGTATTTAAGGTGCGGAGAGAATCCGATTTGGATCATGTTCCTGAAAACGCCGTGCTGGTGACTGAAAATCCTTCTTCCACCTACGTGAGAGTTATGGATAAACTCAGTGCCGTGGTCACGAATACCGGAAGCGTCGCCGGCCATTTTGCATCCGTTGCCAGGGAATTCGGTGTGCCTGTCCTTGTAAATACCGGCACGGCAACCCATCGCCTTACCTCCGGGCGTGAGGTGACGGTATCTGCCGACGAAAAAAAAGTATACGATGGAATCGTTCAGTCGTTAATGGAAAATACCTGTATCCGTAAAGATCTCATCTCCGACAGCTCTTTTACCCGCAAGCTGGAATCCGTTATCAGTTTTATTTCACCGTTGCGGCTGGTCGATCCCAAAAATCCGATATTTGTTCCAGGCGGTTGTCGGTCCATGCACGATATTATTCGGTTTGCACATGAAAAGTGCGTTCAGGAGATGTTTACCATCGGCAACCGGCGAACCGGTCGCAAGATGGGCGCAAAAAAATTCATTTCCCATATCCCCATGCAGTTTTACCTGCTGGATGTAGGGGAAGGGTTGAAAAAAAACGTTTTCCAGAAAAAGGAAATTCAGACGGACGACATTCAATGTGAACCGCTGCTGGCTTTATGGAAAGGCCTGAGCCACCCGGATATCCAATGGTCTCAGTTCAGCCATTTCAACTGGGAGGAATATGATCGAATCGTCATGAGCGGCGGCATTATCAGCGCAGACTCGGCACAGTTGGCCAGTTATGCCGTTCTTTCCCGTGAATACCTGAACCTGAATCTGAAATTCGGTTATCATTTCGTGATCCTGGATACTCTCTGCAGTGAACGCACCGTTGAAAACCATATCTTATTTAGATTTGCCGGTGGCGGGGGAGACCTCCACGGCCGTTCCCTGCGGGCGGAATTTTTGTGCAGGATACTGGAGCAAACAGGATTTGATGTAAACAAAAAAAGCGATCTGGTGGATGCCAAATTCATGGATGCACGAAAAGAAAAAATTGTTGAAAAACTCGATATGCTTGGGCGGTTGCTTGGGGCCACCAGGCTGATGGACATGTACCTTAAACAAGAGGATCAAGTGGCTGCATTTGTCGAAGAGTTTCTTAACGGTCGATATAACTTTTCCTCACAAACAAATGGAGCCGGCGAGTAACCTATGAGCGATTATCAAGTCAGATGGATAACCGATGACCTGGCAACCGGGTATGCCCCCATGTCTTTTGATGACCTGGATGCGATTAGAGAACATGGCATTGATGCCATTGTGAATCTGTGCGGGGAGTTTTGCGACCTGCACGAAATCGAGGAGAGCAGCGGGTTTGAAGTTTACTATCTGCCCATACCGGACGAGTGCGCACCAAACATGGCGGAAATGGAAAAAGCTCTCGCCTGGCTGGACGAAGCATTCTATCTCGGAAAAAAAGTGCTGGTACACTGCCGGCACGGGATCGGTCGAACCGGCACTTTTGTGACCTCTTATTTATTGAGGAGAGGTTTGGGCATGAAACTGGCAGCCAAAAAGCTGAAAAAAAATCCAGCCCAACCGTCCAATTACAGCCAGTGGAAACTTTTAAAAAAGTACGGAAAAAAGGAGGGGCTTCTTAAAATCAGGGAGCCCTCCCTTGAAAGCCGGAATGTCGTAGATCTGAGCGTCTATTTCACGGAATATGAGTCACTGTTAAAACAGATTGACGACCAGGTGGAGAGAGAGTCAAAGAAGAAAAAAATCGACCTTTGCGGGAGGGATACGGATGCTTGCTGCTATCAATATATGGAGCTTCGGCTCATCGAAGTCATTTACCTGACGGTGGGAATGAATCGAACATTGAAAAGTGGTTCAAGGATTGCAGCAATCGAAAATGCCGTAAAAATGTACCAAACGGTGCGCCGGCTGAAAAAGCAATTGGGTGAAAATCAGGATGCAACTGATGGAAAAAAGGCGTTGGCTGAAATCTATGCCGAGAAGCAGATCTTATGCCCGGTTAATATGGCATCCAAGTGCGCTGTTTTTCCATTCAGGCCGTTATCCTGCAGACTGTATCATCTTCCGGAAGACGTAGTTGACAGAAAAACGATTCATTCTGCCGTTGCTCGATTGTCCGGCAATCTCTTTTTCGCCTTTTCCGGGTTCTTCCTTGAAGATGAATCTCTTACCTTTAACATGGGGGAGACGGTGTCCGGCAAGTATGTGCAGGAGTATTTTTACTATCTGGCATCCATGGCCGTAAACGGCCGTTCAGGGTAATTCCGGGGACACCATACTTAATTATGTATCCTTTTTAATAATTTTTGGATGTTTGTCAATAATTACAGTATGGTGTCCCCGGAATTTCAACCTAACGTCCCCTCTTTTCCCCGGTGAGCATTATAATAACACGGGCTGAAAAAAGCGATCTAGTGATCATATTTTTTTGCATATTCGGCATCATTATACATAGCCTCGCCATATAGATTTTTTCCGTAATTACGGATGATTGTCTGACCTTCATCAGATGAAAAAAAATCAATAAATCTGGATGCATACTCCTGGTTTTTTGTGGCTCCGTTCGGTTGGCAAAGACCGTGATATGTGTTTATTAGAATCGGATCTCCGCGGAATAGTATTTTAAGATTATCCAGATTTTTTTTACCGACTACCCACGTACTACTGTCTGTCATGAAGTATCCGTTTACACCGTTTGCTTTTATCAGTGAGGCCATCATAAAATCTTTTGTGATGATGTACCAATCCCCTTCGGGTGTGATACCCGCTT